>CACXFC010000239.1 GCA_902766835.1 uncultured Coriobacteriaceae bacterium
GGCCTCACGTTCGACGCCCTCGCTTGCTCGCCCGCCTAGACTGTGCTACCCACCAGAAACCCCGAAGAGCCCCTTTTTTGCCCCGCGCGGGGCAAAAAAGGGCGTGTCCCTTAGTTGCCCCTAAATGATCACGAGAACGCTCACTCCAGAGCCCACTCGATCCAGAGATGTCAGCTGTCACGTTTCTGTGTCGATTTTGCGTTTCCCGTGTGTAATTGACAGGCGCCCACCCTGAACCCTACAATCTTGTAGCTTGACTCAGTTTGATTGACGTTTATATCTCCCAGGAGGTTGAAATTATGAAGCGTACGTACCAGCCTAACAAGCGCAAGCGCGCAA
This sequence comes from uncultured Coriobacteriaceae bacterium, assembly GCA_902766835.1. GTDB lineage: Bacteria > Actinomycetota > Coriobacteriia > Coriobacteriales > Atopobiaceae > UBA1367. Next base: position 340 of record CACXFC010000239.1, read on the forward strand.
AGACCCACGGCTTCCGTGCCCGTATGGCCACCAAGGGCGGCCGCGCCGTTCTGTCCCGTCGTCGTGCCAAGGGCCGCAAGAGGCTGACCGTCTAGGCGTCGCATGGAGACCATTAAGTCCAAGAGAGATTTTGGGCGGGTCTTTTCTGATGGCAAACGAGCCAACCATAGGCTCGTCCGCATGACAGCATTGAGACTTGACGAAGGCGGCCCTACACGAGTCGCCTTCGTTGCGCCTAAGCGGCTGGGAAATGCGGTGTTCAGGAACCGTTGCAAGCGCGTCTTGCGCGAGGCTGTTCGTATGACAGATCTCCCGCACGCCGGTTTAGAGGTCATCTTCTTCGCTACCAGAAGTACGCATGACGCTCACCCTGCAGAAGTCGCTCGCGCGATGAGTTCGCTGGTAGGCAGGTTGAACAAGCACGTCGAGCGATGAGGGCACCCCATGAAGCGCATGCTCATGGCACTTATCAGGTGGTATCAGCGCAACATTTCGCCGCTGATTGGTCCGCATTGCATCTACACCCCAACCTGCTCCGCTTACGCCCTGGAGGCCATCGAACGCTACGGAGCACGTAAGGGCACTTGGCTTGCCATAAAGCGCATTGCTCGGTGTCATCCCTTCCATAAGGGCGGATATGATCCGGTGCCTTAACATATATGCCACGGAGGAACCATGTGGGATTGGTTTGTATCTTTTCTGACTAAAGTTCTTGCGGCTATAGCAGGAGCTGTTGGTGACTGGGGCCTTGCGGTCATCATCCTTACGTTCATTGTCCGTCTGATCATTACGCCGCTGATGACCAAGTCGACGGCTTCCACCGCTCGCATGCAGGTGCTGCAGCCGAAGCTGCAGGAGATCCAGGAGCGCTACGCCGACGACCCCGAGCGTCAGATGGCCGAGATGCGCAAGTTCCAGGCCGAGAACAACTTCAATCCGCTTGGCGGATGCCTGCCGATGTTCCTGCAGATGCCGGTGTTCTTTGCCCTGTTTACGGTTGCTAGGAACGTTCCGAAGGATGCGTGCTTCCTCAACATCCTGCCGTCCATCTCGATGTCGGTGGCTGAGGCATTCTCGACCTTCGGTATGCCAAAGGCTCTGCCATACCTGCTGTTCGACCTTGGCTTTGGTGCCATGACCATCGCCCAGATGGTCATCAACATCAAGAACGTGCCCGAGGAGCAGCGTCAGCAGAACCTGATGATGGGCATCATGATGGGCGTCATGATGGTCTGGTTTGGTTGGTCGGTGCCGGCCGCCGTTCTTCTGTACTACGTTACTTCGGCCATTTGGCAGGTCATTCAGCAGCAGGTTGTCACGAAGCGCGTTACCGAGAAGGTAAAGGCCGAAACCGAGGCAAAGCTTGCCGAGCAGCCGGTTGAGATCAACGTCGTTCGCAAGGAGCGTAAGCCCCGTCCCAAGAAGAAGGGCTAACGCGCAACTGGTTGCCTGTTGAGGAGGTGCACCATGGAGGACGAGCAGACGCTCACTCCTGAAGATACAACGGCTTCGAAAGATGCCGAGCTTGACGAGTTTGCGCAGATTCGCGAGCACTATGAGAGTGCCGAGGGTCTGAGTGACGCGGAGATTGACAAGGTTGCCGATACGGCCATCTCGTATGTGCGTGAGATCCTCGCGTTCTTTGGCGAGAAGAAGGTCTCTATTGACGAGTACGAGGGTGACGAGGGAGAGCTGATCCTCGACGTTTCTGGTGGCGACCTTGCCGTTCTTATTGGCCGCCATGGCCGTACGCTTGACTCGCTCCAGATGATAGTTACATCTTTTATGAGCAACAAGCTGCACTTCCACTATCCCATCGTTATCGACATCGAGGGATACAAGAGCCGCCGCAAGGACAAGCTGGTCAACCTTGCCCACAGCGCTGCAGCTCGCGCGAAGCGCCATCATGGACGTGTCTCGCTGGCTCCCATGAACGCCTACGAGCGCCGCATCGTGCATCTTGCTCTGCTCGACGACGTGGACGTGACGACGCACTCCGAGGGTGAGGATCCTGAGCGCCGCGTGGTGATTACCTACGTGCGAAGCTAGGCTTCAAGGCGTATAGCAAGTATGACGAGGGGAGAGCAGACGCTCTCCCCTCTTTTGTTTGTGCGGCAGGGACTGACCTTGGGGATGACGTATGACCCTCCGCTCATTCGCGGGATAGGCGCTCGTCGCAGAGGCGCAGCAGGGCGGCGAACTCGCGCCCTGCGGGCGCTCATACAGCGCCGCCCTCCCGCTGCGCCTTTGCTCCTCGCATCCCGCGGAATTCGCTTTGGGTCATACGTCATCCCCGAGGTCAGTCTTGTGGGCTGTGTATCTGAGTGTGGATAGGAATAGATATCACGTGCACTAGGGTCATGCCTCTTAATGCACGTTCCTTCAGATGAGTGCTTGGGAGATATGTGCTCTAACACGTCAACAGTTCCCTGCGCTACTATTGAGACTGATAGGGAAACTGACATCAATGACAGAAGTTCATGGACCACAAGGATTTGGCACGAGATGATTGCTACTGCGGAGAACATAGAGAAGCTCGACACCTACCTCAAGGCTTATGACATCAGCTGTGATGAGGATGCGCTTGGTAAGATGCTTCTGCACCTCGACCTTGTGGTTGAGAAGAACAAGGTTATGAATCTCACGCGCATCGTTGACCCAGACCAAGCTATAGTCCGTCATGTCGTAGATTCCCTTTTGCTGATGCCATCTCTCTCTGGTATCGATGTAGCTGGTGGAGTAAGGCTTCTTGATATTGGAACTGGTGCGGGGTTCCCTGGTATCCCTCTTGCTCTTGCAACGGGGTATAAGACGGTCTTGATTGATTCTGTGGGCAAGAAGGTTAATGCCGTTGCTGAGTTCATCCGTGAGCTTGGCATAGAGCGTCATGCTGAGGCGCTGAATATTAGAGCTGAAGATCTTGCAAGGAAGCAAGCTGGGTCATTTGATCTTGTGACGGCGCGTGCTGTTGATGAGTTGAGAGTGCTTGTCGAGTATGCCTCTCCACTTCTGAAGAAGCATGGGTTGCTTGTAGTATCTAAGGCGAACATCACTGACGATGAGCTCGTACTTGGCAAGAAGACTGCTTCCCTTGTTGGCGTGCAGTATGTTTCACGTGAAACATACGAGCTTCCTGATGATGCTGGACATCGTGAGATACTGACCTTCAAGAAGATAGGAAAGAGTCGCGTCAAGCTACCAAGGCAGAATGGCTCTGCTAAGCACAAGCCTCTTGTCTAGGGTCCGTTTGTGAACTGATCTAAGACTACATAATGAGATAGCATGAACTGGGCATACGAAGGCTAGTAAATAGAACCTGTAAGTGCCTACGAGCATTCAGATGGAATCACCAATCTGTGTCGCGAAAACTAGCGATCGTGAATCTCTCACAAGAATAGTTTCACGTGAAACACTTAGCACTATTGAGAAGGCTTCCGAGTCACTAGGTTGTCAAATAGCTCTGATGCTTAAAGACGAGGGGAAATTAAGGGACACTCCCTTCTTTACCCCGCGAAGCAAAGAAGGTGTGTCCCGCAATTGCCAAATGGGTAAGTGAAGTGGTCGCTACGGTTGCACATGATAGAACGTTAGAACAGGGAATAGTTTCACGTGAAACACAAAAGCTAATGAAAGGTTTGCACTCGACTCGATATCGCCTGAGAGCTCTGATGCCTGAATAATCATTCAGTGGCTTAAGTCACTGTTTCACGTGAAACATGAGAAGTAACTGATATACAACTTCAATCAAGACGAAGAAATCAGCGAATGGACCTAAATACTGATGGTTTCACGTGAAACATTAGTCTATGATGGAACAACCAAACAACGAGATCTATAACGCAGCAGTTTGGAGGTAACGTGAGTTATCTTGATACAAAACGTGGGAATCCGCTTAAGAAGACAAAGGTTTTGGCCGTCATCAACCAAAAAGGTGGTGTCGGTAAGTCGACTACGGTAGTGAATCTTTCCGCAGCACTTGGTGAAGCCAAAAAGAAAGTCCTCATTGTCGACCTCGACCCCCAGGGAAACAGCTCGAGCGGGTTTGGTATTGAGAAAGAAGAGCTCGAATACGACGTTTATGACGCCCTTCTCAACGACTATCCCATTGAGGACCTTATCGTCGAAACCTGTGCGCCGCGTGTTTACGCTGTGCCTGCAACAATCCAGCTTGCTGGTGCAGAGGTTGAATTGGTGTCGGTAGAAGGTCGCGAAGGAACGCTCAAGCAGATTCTGGATCCAATCCGCGAGCATTTTGATTACATTCTCATCGATTGCCCGCCATCGCTGGGTCTTCTGACGCTCAATGCGCTCGTTGCCGCCGATGAACTGCTCATTCCTATCCAGTGTGAGTTCTATGCACTCGAGGGTGTAACAAAGCTTCTTGAGTCTATGAGAATGGTCAAGAGTCGCCTCAATCCCGATCTGGAGATCTTTGGCGTACTCCTCACCATGTACGATGGTCGTACAACGCTTTCAAAGCAGGTTGCAGAAGAAGTTAAGCGCTACTTTGGCAACAAGGTATTCAAGACAATCATTCCTCGCAACGTTAAGCTTTCCGAGGCACCGAGTCATGGTCTCCCGGTAACGCAGTATGCGAGAATGAGTAAGGGTGCGCAGGCATATACGAAGCTAGTGAGGGAAGTGACGCGTCGTGGCTAAGCGTAGTGGACTTGGAAAAGGGCTTGAATCTCTTATGGGCGGCGCTGACGCTGAAGTCGGCGGCGCAGTAGCCCCTGATGCAACCCTGCCGCTATCGGATATTCGTCCTAACAAGGGACAGCCGCGTAAGAACTTCGATGAGGTTGCACTTGAGGAGCTAGCGGATTCGATTAAGCAAAATGGTGTCCTCCAGCCTATTCTTGTGCGTAAGGTTGGCCAGAAGTACGAGATTGTGGCAGGAGAGCGCAGATACCAGGCATCAAAGCGTGCGGGACTGGACAAGATCCCTGTTGTCATCCGTGATATCAGCGATCATGACGTCTTCAAGCTCGCACTCATTGAGAATCTTCAGCGCTCCGATCTTGATCCTATCGAAGAGGCACAGGGTTTCAAGACACTCATTGATCAAAGCGGCATGACGCAGGCTGAGCTTGGCAAGGCTCTGTCGAAGTCGAGGCCAGCCATTGCAAATGCGCTTAGACTGCTTGACTTACCGGCGGAGGTCCAGAAGATGATGGCCGACCGTCAGCTTACCGCAGGTCACGCTCGTGCCATTCTTGCGGTACCGAGCGAGGAAGGAAGAATCCGCCTGGCTGAGAAGGTGGTTGCTGATGGTTTGACCGTGCGTCAGACAGAAAACCTTGCACCACTGTTTTCTGACATGAATCGCGAACCTCCCAAGCGCGTCCCGACTCCGCAGGCATTCAAGCGTGCGGCTCGTCAGCTTCGCCTGGCGCTTAACACCAACGTAAAGGTCAAGAGGCTGCGGAACAAGAACAAGATTGAGATTGAGTTTGCCAACGAAGATGATCTCGCTCAGCTAGTTGAGCAGCTCAGCAAGGTCTCGATGATGGACGGAGGTCAAGATGTCGCTGATTAAGAAGATTCGCAACGATGCAATTATGCTTGTGGTGATCTGCGCGGCAGGTTATGTGGCCTATCAGGTTCTGCTTGATGACGAGGCGAAGGCTGGGATTAGGTCACTTTGCAGTACCGTCGGTGATTCATACACGCGCCTCACGAATATCGTCAATGACAATATCGGCACCATCATGGATGAAGAGGCGGCCATTCAGAACCGCGAGCAGATTAAGAACGCATGGGCTGACCTGGGATATTAGAACGTGTGTTCTTAACTTGGGTATTGGTCTGGAAAACTAAGGGACACGCCCTCTTTTGCCCCGCGGGGCAAAAGAGGGCGTGTCCCTTAGTTTTCCGTACGTGTATTAAGGGTATGCCCAAATACGCGTTGATAAATCTAGCGGCCTAGACGCTGCTTGAGCTGGCCGCAGGCAGCATCGATGTCCTGGCCGCGGGACTGACGGATGGTTGCCTCCACGCCTACGTTGGCCAAACGGCGGACAAACTCCCCCGCACGGGCATCGGAAGAAGGCTGGAAACGAGAACCCTTGACCTCATTGAGCTTGATGATGTTCACATGGGCAAGGTTGTCGCGGCAGAAATCGCAGAGGGCACCCAGCTCGTCCTCAGTGTCGTTCACACCACGGATAAGCGCGTACTCATAGGTCGGGCGCCTACCGGTCTTGTCAACGTACTCGCCCATAACCTCGTACAGGTGCATCAGCGAGAACTTCCGCACGCCGGGCATAAGGGCATTGCGTGTGCGCTGAACGGCGGAATGGAGGGAAATCGCCAGGGTATATTGCTCGGGTTCGTTGGCAAAGCGCTTGATAGCGGGAATGATTCCGCAGGTAGATACTGTAATATGACGAGCGCCAACGCCCAGGCCGTCTGCAGAGTTGATCTTGCGCATAGCCTCGAGCGAGGCGTCGTAGTTGTTGAACGGCTCGCCCTGCCCCATCAGAACAACGCTGGTCACGCGCTCGCCAAAGTCGTTGCGTACGTGCATGACCTGGTCGTAGATCTCGGAGGACGTAAGGGAGCGCGTAAGGCCCGCAGCACCGGTGGCGCAAAACGCGCAGCCCATGGCACAGCCTGCCTGCGAGGAAACACACACGGCAAGCTTGTTGCCCGAGGGCATGCCAACGCACTCAACGGTGGTGCCGTCCTCATATTGCAGCAGATACTTGCGGCTTCCATCCTCGGAGACCTGCTTGGCAACCTGCTTCACCCCACCAAGCGTGTACTGCTCGGCAAGCTGCGCGCGCAGGTTCTTCGGCAGATTGGTCATTTGGTCGAAGGACGTTGCGCCCTTCTCCCAGATCCACGACTCAATCTGCTTGGCGCGAAACGCCGGCTGCCCAAGTTCGCTGAGCGTGGCCAAAAGCTGGCCGTGCGTAAGCGAACGGAGATTGGTCAGGTCCGTCCCGGAGTTAGGGAGGTTTCTGGCTTCTTGCATGTTTTCTGCCCTCTTCTGTATCTACAAATCCACGTGGAGTACCATCTTCACGTGGGCACGTGCTCACAGGTGAGTCTAGCGCAAGCGTAAATGCAAAGGAGTTGCCCCATGGAGGCAAACGATATAACTAAATGCAAGGTGGCCGTTCTCGCTGGTGGATGGTCGGACGAGCGCGAGATCTCACTCGCTTCCGGACGCGCATGCACAAAAGCCCTGCTAGATGCCGGGTTTGAGAACGTCCAGCTCCTCGATGTGGCTGATGACGACTTCGTGCGCACCATGGCGACAGGCGACTTTGACGTTGCCTTCATTGCCATGCACGGCCCCTATGGAGAAGACGGCTGCATCCAGGGCATGATGGAGATTCTCCATGTGCCCTACACGTTCTCGCACGTGCTGGCCTCGGCCATGGGCACAGCAAAGGACATCGCCAAGGACATCTATCGCGAGGCTTCCATCCCCACGCCGAAGGGCGTTGAGGTCGACGGCGAACGCGGCCTTACCCAGCAGGAGATTGACGAGCTGGTCAAGGACCTTGGACTCCCCCTGTTCGTGAAGCCGGCCTGCAACGGCTCGAGCTACGGCGTGACCCGCGTCACGGACCCCGCCCAGGTGGCCGGCGCCATCGCGCACGCCGCTCCTAATGGCGGCAAGGTGCTCATCGAGCAGTGCATCGAGGGAACAGAGATTACCGTGCCTGTTTTGGGCAACAGTGATGCCAAGGCACTGCCTATCGTAGAGATCGTGACAAATGCCGAGTACTACGACCTCAAGGTCAAGTATGAGCCGGGCGAGCTGCATCATGTTATTCCCGCGCGCCTGTCCGAGGACGAGTACGCGAAGGCCCAGCAGTACGCGGTACGTGCGCATACGGCCCTAGGCTGCAGGGGTGTCTCGAGGAGTGACTTCATCGTGACCAGCGATGGCGTGCCGTACATCCTTGAGACCAATACGATCCCCGGCATGACCGAAACAAGCCTGCTGCCCGACTCGGCCCGCCACGCCGGCATCGAGTTCCCGCAGCTCTGCCGCAAGATTGTGGAGCTTGCCCTTGAGGGCTAACGAACCCGACAGAGAAGCCTTGAGCCAGCGAGCGTCACGTTACGTGGCAGTCGCTGGCTCTTCTGCTAAAGATGTTTCACGTGAAAAGTCTGGCGAGCCGGGCTTGAACCTATAAGAAAGCGCAGCTAGATGATACAGAAGTACGAAATGGAGCTGCTCGACGAGCTCATGCTGCCCACGACGCCCCAACAGGTGCGCGAGAACTATCGCACGCTTGCAGCCCGTGCGCAGCAGATGGACTTTGGGCCGCTGGAAGAGGACATCGTGTTCCTCGACACCGAGACCACGGGCCTTTCCTTCAGGGACTGCGAGCTCATAGAGATTGCCGCGGCGCGCATAAGCGGCAAGGAGGTTGTCGACCGCTTCAGGACGTTCGTGAACCCCGCAAAGCCCATACCAGCGGAAATATCGCGTCTGACGGGTATTAGGGCCGTGGACGTGGCAGGCGCGCCAAACGCCGTTGAGGCAGTTGCGGCGCTCGCCGACTTTGTGGGTGGCTCGCCTGTGGTTGCCCATAACGCGACCTTCGACCGCACGTTTGTGTGCAAGGTGCCGGGAGGGAGCGAGGTCAGCGACCTGTGGATGGACACGCTTTCGCTTTCGCGCATGGCGCTGCCCATGATCAAGTCTCACCGACTGTCTGACATGGCGGCTGCGTTTGGCTGCGACAGCGTGACGCATAGGGCCATGGATGACGTTGACGCACTTTGTGGCATGTGGCCCATACTGCTCACCGCACTTCTGGACCTGCCCCAAGGGCTCTTGGGCATGCTTGCGAGCATGCATGAGGAGGTGGAGTGGCCATTCAGGCCCATCCTCTCCTACCTTTCGACGATGACTGACCCCGCGCCGTTCTCGCTGAAGGCCACGCGTCACGAGTTGATAGCCCAGACTGAATGGCATACGCGTATCGATGCCAATGAGGCATCAAAGACGCTAAAGGTTCCCTCGCAGGATGAGATTCGTGCGGCATTTGCGCCCGATGGACTGGTTGCAAGCATGTACGACCGCTACGAGCGCAGGCCCGAACAGGAGGCCATGGCGCTCGAGGTGCGCGACGCGCTGGCAACATCCACGCACCGCGCCATAGAGGCTGGCACCGGCGTTGGCAAGTCGATGGCCTATCTGGTGCCCGCCGTTGAGTTTGCCCAGCGTAACGGCATTACCATTGGTGTTGCCTCGAAGACCAACGCACTGACTGACCAGCTGGTTTCCCATGAGCTTCCCGCTCTGGACAGGGCCCTGCCGCAGGGTGTGACCTTCGCAAGCCTGAAGGGCTACGAGCACTATCCGTGCCTCAATCGCCTGCAGCGCGCGTGTACCGCAGAGCTGCCAGTGGACCAGGTTCGCGGGGCGCGCTCAAGTGATTCGGTGGCCGCCGACATGCTGACTGCCATTGCGGTAACCTACGCGTCGGTCTGCCAGACGGCGGAGGGGGACTTGGACGCACTAGGCATACGCTGGCGTTTTGTGCCACGTGGCATGCTGACCACGACGCCGTCGGAGTGCCAGCGCGCACGGTGTCCCTTCTTCCCCAACGAGTGCATGGTGCATGGTGCCCGCCGCCGCGCGGCCTGCGCCGACGTGGTAGTCACCAACCATTCGCTGCTGCTGCGCAACGTGGACGCAGAGGGGCGCATTCTGCCTCCCATCAGGCATTGGATTGTGGACGAGGCCCACAGCTTTGAGGCGGAGGCCCGCAAGCAGTGGGCGGTGGAGATAACCGGCGACGACGTGCGTGCCTCGTTCGAGAAGCTTGGCGGCGCAAAGTCTGGCGCAATTCACACGCTCTTTGGCAAGCTCACCGGCAAGGAGGGCGCAACGCTGCCTGCGCGCCTGCTCACCAAGCTGGCGGCCTCATCGTCGCGCGCCTCGGTTGCCACGGCTGACGTGTTCGAGTGCCTGCACGACCTTGGAGGAGTAGCAGGCCCCAGTGGCGGCTACGACAACCAGACCCTGTGGATCGACGACGGCATTCGCCAGTCTGCGCAGTGGGCAGCGCTTTCGGAGGCCATGTTGCGGGCCATTGACCGCTTGAACGAGGCGGCAAAGGATGCCAACGAGACCACAGAAGCGCTGGTAGACGTACTGCCGCAGCTGGGAGCCGACCTGAGGGAGGCAACGGGATTCCTGTCCACGCTGCGCGATGGGCTGAGCCTCATCGAGGAGGGCCAAGACCACACCTACGTGTATTCCGCGCGCCTCGCACGTCATCGCCGCGACATGTCGGCAGAGGCGCTGGTTGCCGAGAAGGTCGACGTGGGCACCGACCTTGCCACGCGCTGGCTGCCAGAGATGATGAGCGTTGTGTTCACGTCTGCGACCATGGCCGTTGGCGAGTCGTTTGAGCATTTCAACCATGCTGTGGGCCTCGACCAGCTTGAGAGGGAGAACCGCGGAAGCCTGCGTCTTGCCTCGAGCTTCGACTTTGACCACAACATGAGCGTGGTGGTGTGCAAGGACATGCCTGCCCCTGGTACCAGGGCATATCTGCAGGCCCTTGAAGACCTGCTGTTTGACGTGCACCAGGCCATGGATGGCTCCGTGCTGACGCTGTTCACTAACAGGCGCGAGATGGAGCAGGTTTACCGTGCCCTTGAGCCGAGGCTCGCTGCCATTGGTCTTAAGCTGGACTGCCAGGAGCGCGGGTCGTCGCCCAGGCGCCTGCGTGAGCGTTTCATGGCCGACAAGCACCGTTCGCTCATGGCGCTCAAGTCGTTCTGGGAAGGCTTTGATGCTGCGGGAGACACGCTACGCTGCGTGGTCATCACCAAGCTGCCCTTTGCCAATCCCAACGAACCGCTGGTAAAGGAGCGTGAGCTACGCGAAGACCGCTCGTGGTGGCGCTATTCCCTGCCTGAGGCGATCCTCTCGGTGAAGCAGGCGGCGGGAAGGCTCATTCGCACGAGCACCGACGCGGGCATCGTGGTCTTTGCGGACTCGCGCGTGGCCACCAAGCGCTATGGCCAGCAGTTTGTGAAGTCGATGCCCTCGAGCTCATGCATGCAGCTAGAGCAGGGCAACGTAGGAAGATACATCCAAACTTGGCGCTCTTCCCGCAAGAGATAACGTGCCATTGGGAAGGCTTCCCTTAATTGTCCAATGGTACGCCTCGGCTCCCTTTTCGCACGTGCGTGTGCCTTGGGGTCGGTTCTCGCGGCACATGGGACACTCCTGCCGGAGGCATCTGTCCCACTTGGGACAGATGCCTCCGGCAGGAGTGTCCCATGTGCCGCGAGAACCGACCCCAAGGCACACGCACGTGCTCTTTATCCCAGCAGGTCCTGGGCGTAGGTCCTCATCTGCTGGGCTAGGGCTTCGTTACTCACCTGCACGGAGCCACTGCAGGCAGCTAGGTGCCGTGCCAGCCACGTTCCGCCGTAGTACGGAAGCCTTGCCAGCACGCCGGAGCTCTCTCCCTGCAAGAGCTGCAGACCTTCCCAGTAGAAAAGGTCGAGGTAGCGCGGGTCGTTGAACCGCACGACAACCTCTTCCTGCGTCTCGCGCGACACCGTAACGGGAGCCCCGCCACGCACGTTCGGCGCGGCGTCCATCTCCTCAAGGTCACTCATCCTGTCGATGCGAAAGACGCGCGTATCCTGTCGCACCAGGTCAAAGGCGTCAAGATACCAGTTGTCGTCGTTGCGCCGCACCATCTGAGGAATCACGCGCCTGTGGCTCTGGGCCCCGCCGGTAATGGGACGATACGAGAACGTGAGCGTCTTTCCGCAGCTAATGGCATGCGAGCACTGCTTGAGGACAGCCGCTTCCGAAGTGGACCCACCGGCTTCCAAAGACCGCACGACGTCTTCCTCGGAAAAGGACGGTGCACCATACGAGGCCTTCAGCGTCTGCACCAGCGGATCCTCATCGCCAATACCAAGCTCGGACAAGGCCACGATGAGCGCAATGGTCTCAGCGCGCGTTAGGCGCACGCGCTTGGCGCTTAGTGCGGCGCCTTCCATAAGGGACACTTCCTCGTCCTCGTCGCCCAGAATCACGGGCAGGTAGTCGATGGACTCACCGCTCCCCATGGACACCAGGGCAATGAGGTGGCGCGCCTCGTCGAAGCTCACGCCAAGGGTGTTGGCAATGTCTTGTGCCGTGATGACGTCGCCCTCTCGCGTGAGGCTCGAGGCAAGGGCGATAAGCTGCCGCGTAAGCGAGATGCTACCGGTTCTACCTGCACGTTTTGTGCTTTGTTGAGCCAGAGTCTGGGCTGGGTGCAGGGCAAGCGCAGGGTCGTAGGCGTTGGTCTGGATAACCTGCCTTAGGGCTTCCTCCCAACGCTCGCATACAGACTGCGGGCTAAGGGGCCTGATACCAGCCGCTATGGCCCAGCCAACAACGGCGCCCTCGTCGCTGTATGCCACATCCCATATTTGCTGGTTATTGATAATTTCCGCCGTTCCATGCGTGGCAAGCGCTCGCGAGAGGTGCTTTCCGGGCTCGGTGGAGATAGCAAACCGTGCGGTTCCGCAGGTCTCGCCTATCTGGAACGGCAGGCGCTCGTAGTCGTTGACCGAGAAGTCCAGAGGAATCTGATACGTGAGCCCCGACAGTTCCTGCGCCTTAGCGAAGCGGTCGAGGCGGTAGGTTCGCACGGAGTCCTCCACCAGCGACCCATTCTTGTTCAGCCTGCTTGCCACGAAGTAGGTCCGGTCGCGCAGGCCAAAGGATCCCAGCAGCGCCAAGGTCCTGCTGCTGGTGTTACCTGCGGCGTCGGTGTAGGTGACCGACACTCCGCGCCTGCTGCTCATGCAGCCAATGAGGGTGGAGAGCAGCTTGCGTTCCGTGGGAGAAGAGGTGTCGGTGTGTGCAACCGTGGTGCCCCGATACATGCGCGAGATCTTCGCAAGCGCGATGCGAAGCTCGTCGCGGTAGGGAAACCCCTGGTCAAAGGCCATGTCGTAGCACAACACGTAGAGCATGCGGGCATCGTTTGAACCAAGTCCGTCGCCCTGCACAAAGGAAGCCTGCTCGTTGACCCGCCACATGGTATCGATGTCGGTGCTTTGCTCCTCGGCCTCCGTGATGACCATACCCAGAGACGATAGCAGCTCGCGGTCGCGCAGGAACTGCCGCATGAACGAGCCATCGTCGAGCCCTGGGTACAGCTCCGCATGAATCGTTGCCGATGAAACCGGCATGGTGGTTCCGAAGAACTTGACGGCAAGGGTCAGCACGCGCGCGGCGCGCAGGTCATCGCTGTTCATCTTGAGGTAGGAGTCTTGCTTGGCCATATGGCCCTCCATCTTGGACACTTCTTCCTTGGCAAAAGTCATAGTACCAGCTTGGATAACGCTAAAGTGCAGTGGTGTGCGAAGGGCAATTAGGGGACACGCCCTTTTTTGCCCCGCGGGGCAAAAAAGGGCGTGTCCCCTAATTGCCCTCGAAAGGGTGTCGCCCCTTTGAAATGGCGTTGTGGGGGCGTATGTGGCACCGCATGGCTCTGGAGCGCATCTCCAGCGCGTGCTTCCCACAATTCCCGCCTGCCGCATACGATACTCAGCCTAGAAGTTGCAGAGTAGTGACTCACAAAAGCCCTGTGTTGGCGTATAGTAATAGGACTAATGCCGTAAACGCAACCACACAGCGAAGGGCGCACCATGGCGACTACGCGAGAATATACTGATTACCTTAACGACCAGGTGGATATTGCCCCTGCCGACAGCCAGGAAGAGCTACAGGCAGCAGAGCTCATCGAGAGCATTTTTGTGCAGCATGGACTTGAGACGCAGGTCCAGGAGTTTGACACGCCTAGGCTTTCGGGGCTCTCGTCGCGCATCTACCTCATCGTTCTGTTCCTGGGCATCGTGCTTGCAGGGTTTTTGGGCACCCCGGTGTCGTACGTGGGCTTGGGCCTTGTGGTGGTTGCGTTCATCCTTCTCGCCCTGGCGCGTTCCGGCAAGGATCTACTGGCTAACGTTGGCCCTCGTGCCCGCAGCCAGAACGTCATTGGCGTGCATCGCGCAACCGGTCCCAACGTGGTCAAGGGCAATCGTCCCATCGTCATCGTTGCGCACTACGACACCCCGCGCGAGAACTTCCTCAACAACAACCAACTTGCCAAGTGGCAGCCGCTGATCAAGCGTCTGGCATGGCCGCTTTCTATTGCGGTTCTGGCACTGACTGTCCTTCAGGTGATTCCTGTCATCCCGCCCGCGGCACGTCACGTCTTCTGGGTGTTGGGCGTTCTTGCTGCCCTCCCCCTGCTGCTGTTGGGTGCCTCTTCGGTGTACGAGCGCTTTGCCGCGTGCACCACGGGTGCCAACGACAACAAGGCATCCGTTGCCGCCATGCTCGGCGTGCTGGACATGGTTCGTCCCGGCCCCGACGACGCCAAAGACTGGGCGGCAAGCCATCCCCAGGGCATCCGTCGCTCCCTTGAGGACGACCTGGACGACGATCTTGATGACCAGTACGACGATGATGAGTGGGAAGACGAGGAGTATCCCGAGGAGGAAGGCGCCCAGCCGCATACTAGGGAGCCGCGCGCCGAGGAGGCTGCTGGCGATGACGCCGAGCCGGCCGCTGTTGAGGATGAAGCCGAAGAAGAGACTGCCCCCGCTCCTCGCCGCAGGGTTGCCGCCGTGCCCGTGCCGCAGATTAAAGAGGACGAGTACGGCCTTCGTTCGCCTTCTACCATTCGTCGCGGTGCCGCGGTGCTCGAGAGCCTGCAGGTGCTTCCCGAAACCTGCGAGATCGTGTACGAGAACCTTAGCCCGCGCGCAGAGGTCATCGAGCGCATTGAGATTGAGAACGGCGGACCTCTGAAGGGCGAGGGCAAGTTTGACCGCATTCGCGAGGCAGCCGGTGGCGTTGGAGAGACCATCGGCAACGGCCTGATTGCCGCGCGTGACAAGGCCGAGGGCATCTTTGCTTCCGTCCGCAACTTCTTTGCCAACAAGTTTGGGCGCGGCGGTGACGAGTATGCGGATGGCACGGACGAGTTCCCCGTGCAGCCCGGTGCGCATGCTGGGCAGGACCAATATGCTGGCGAGCCGTACGACGGCCAGGAGTATGAGGACGAGCCCTACGAAGAGGACGAGTCCGTCGAGTACCTTGAAGAGGTTGAAGAGAACAAGGAACTCGATGAGGAGTATGGCGCCGGGCTTGGCGCCTCGCCGCAGGACGGCGGCGCTCCTGTTGAGGAGCCGGTAAGGGTTGCTGCTCCGTTTGAGCCAGCTTCCGCTGTGGCTGAGGCACCGGCGTATGAAGAGCCTACCGCTGACCTCAATGTGACGCAGCCGTTTGCTCCCCTTGTTGAGCCTGTGACTCCTGTGCCCGAACCGGAACCGGAACCGGAACCACTGGTGATGCCTTCGTTCGGCGTTGAGATTAGGGAAGTGCCCGCGCCCGAGGTGTCACCCGTTGAGGAGCCCACAGCCGCGGTTGTGCTTGCTCCCGAGGCACCGGTTGCTGAGGCTGTGACGGTTGAGGCACCGGTTGCTGAGGTCGCCGCGCCTGCCGTGGAAGTGGCCGCGCCTGCGTGGCAGGAAGTCACTGAAGTGACGGCGCCCGTCGGAGCGCCGGTGGCTGAGGTTGAGGAGCCTACGGCCGAGGTTGTGCTTCCGGTTGTAGAACCCGAGCCGCAGGACTATGGCATCACGGGCGAGCTTCCTAAGATTACCGTTCCTACGGTAGAGGAAACGGCAGCCGTTGAAGAGGCGGCTTCTGCCGAGGACACGACGAACGCATTCCAGGTGCTAGAGGTTGTCGTTGAGGAAGCTCAGGCTGAGATTGTCGAGGAGCCCGCACCGACACCGGCTGAAGAGACTGCGGCGGAGACGGAGCACACCGAGGAGTCCACGGATCCGTTTGCAACATATATATATGATGACGAACCGTTTGACGTTGAGCCTCCTCTGGAGGGCGGCGCCGAGTTCGATGATCAGTACGCAGAGCCGGAATACGTTGAGGAGCCCGTCAAGAAGCGCGGGTTCTGGTCGCGAATCACGTCGCGCATTGCAAACAAGGAAGTGGGTGTTCCCGAGGCTGAGTTTGAGGTTCTCCCCGAGGCCGAGTTTGAGGTCTTGGAGGACACCGAGAGATATGCAGGCGATGCGACTGACGAGACCTTTACGGCGGGCGTGTCGGTAGAGGTTGTGGATGTCGCTGCAGCCGAGGAGCAGGCTGAAACCGAGGATGCGGCGGCATTTGAGACCGCAGTGTTCGAGAGGATTGAGCCTGAGGCCGTCGCGGCTGACGACGCGGCGGTTCTTGAGCCTGTGGAGGAAGAGCCCGCGCCTGAGGTGTCGAGCCAGGCTGAGGCGGAGCCGGAGTCGGATGTCGAGCCGGAGGCTGCGCCCAAGCCTGAACCGGAGTTTGAGTCCGAGTCCGAAGCGGCACCCGAGCCGGTTGTTGATGATGAGGCGCCAATATTGGAGCCGATTGAAGAGCCTGCCGCTGAAGAGCCCGTCACAAAGGAAGCTCCTGCAGAGGAGCCGGCGGCGGATGCCGCTGAGGCGGAGACTCTGTTTGAGCTTGAGCCCGAATTCCCTGAGATGGACGCGAAGCGGCCTTCGTTTAAGAGGACTGAGCCCGAGCCGGTGGCTGAGCCTGAGCCTGAGCCCGTGACGCTCTGGACGCCCAGCGACAGCTACGAAGAGGACGAGTACGACGGGCTTGAGGCGGAGACCACGCTGTCGTTTGCTCCGCTGAAGCAGGAGGACATCGACGCGGCCCAAGCTCAGCAGAAGGCTACCGAGACGGAGGCATCCTCGGTCCTGCATCAGATGTTCGCGACCGCTCCCGCGCGCGAGCGCTATGAGGTTGAGGCACCTCAGCCCGAGCAGGTTGACGTTCTGCATGAGATGTTTGCCTCGCGTCCCAACATCGAGCCGATGCCGGAGCCGGAGCCCGAAGTGGTGGAGGAACCCGCGGCTGAGGTCGAGGAGGACGTGGTTACCGAGATTGAGACTGCAGAGCCTGAAGCTGCTGCGGAGCCGGTTGCTGCCGTTGAGGAAGAGTCGATGCCCGTCGCCGAGTTCGAGGTCATCGATGAGCCTGAGGTAACTGCGGAAGAGCCGGAGGCAGTCGAGGAGACTGCCGCCGAAGAGCCCGCCATGGCCGAGGCCGAAGAGGACGTAGTCACCGAGATTGAGACTGCAGAGCCTGAGGCTGCCGAGCCTGCGGCTGCAGTTGAAGAGCCCGCTGCTGTTGAGGAGACCAAGGAGGCACCGCTTGCCGAGGAGCCATCCGAGGCCGAAGTGACCGGAAAGCTTGAGCCCATCGTGGCCGACGAGGCTCAGCCAGAGCTGGAAGAGGAAGACATCTTCGAAGAGGCTATGAAGGCGCCGATTGAGGAGGAGCCCCTTCCGCACATTGCTGCCGAGTTCGTTGAGGTAATTGAGGATGTTGATGAGCCCGACGAGGTGATTGCAGCAGAGGTCGTGGAGCAGAAGCTCGAGGTTCCCGTCATTGAGACTAGCGAGGATACTCCCCTAGCGGAGGTCGCTGTGCCGGAGTCCGAGACGAAGCCGGAGCCCGAGCCGGTGGCTGAGCCCGAGCCGGAGCCGGAACCCGCACCGGAACCGGAACCGGAACCCGAGCCGGTGGCTGAGCCCGAGCCGGTTGTCGAACCAGAGCCTGAGCCCACACCCGAGCCCGAACCTGAACCGGAACCGGTGGTGGAGCCGGAGCCCGCACCCGAGCCGGAGCCCACCCCTGCTCCCATCGATCCCGAAACACTGTGCATCATGGAGGGACTCACCTTCTCAACTGAGCTGGACGTCTCTGATGAAGACCTCGACGAGAAGGACGTGACGGGTCTGACCACCATGTCGGCTGAAGCCGAGGCCGATGCCGAAGACTCTCTGCCGGTGATTGAGGAACGCATTCCCAAGCCACGCGCCGTCGACGACCCCAGCTGGGGCAAGACGACCTTCAAGCCTTCGGTGGTTTCCGCAGGGCGCAGGGCTATGTTGCTCGACCTCCCCGACCCGTCGGTCATGGCGGTCGACCAGTTCTCCTCCGTTGAGAGTAGCGATGACGACGATCAGCCCGCTCCCGTTGATGCCAATGTGACCAATCGCCTGAAGGTGTTGAGCCGCGTGCCCTCGCCGCTCGATGCGCCTTCCGCGACCATCGAAGAGCCGGCCGCAAAGCCCGCACCTGAGGCTGAGCCTGTGGCAGAGGTGGAACCCGAGGCCAACGACGAGCAGCCGATGCCCAGGTACAACAAGCACATCGGCAGCCGCGCGCCCAAGAAGAACGCGAAGCGCAAGATGCGTTTTGGCCGCAAGTCAAAGGAGACCCCCAACCAGCAGGTTGAGTCCATGGGCGAGTGGCTGGGCCTTGGCGACGACTATGATGCCAAGAAGGACGGCCGCCAGATTGGCTCGTGGGACAACTTTGATGACAGTGACGACCGCGGCAAGTGGAAGGGCGGTGCCACGTTGCGTGCTGGCCTGCGTGACAACGAGCAGGAAGACCAGGAAGAGTACCTGGGTGCTCCCAACTTCGACTCTCTCGACCTGCTTCCTTCCGAAGAGCAGGTTGCCGAAGCGTACGTGGACGCGCTCGAGGAAGAGGCTGTTGACGAGCTGTTGGATGATCCAATGGAGCTTCAGCCCGAAGAGCTTGAGGAGCTGCGCGAGGCTGTGCTGCACCTAGGTGATGATGACCTCATCGCGCATGACATCTGGTTCGTGGGCGTGGGTGCTTCTTCGCTCGACCATGGTGGCATCAAGGCGTTCCTCGACGAACACCGTCGCGACATCCGTGGCGCCTTCCTGGTGAACCTCGACAGTGTGGGTGCGGGCGACCTTACCCTGCTCACCAACGAGGGCATGGGCCGCAAGCGTCGTGGCGACCGAAGGATGGCTCGCATGCTGGGCAACATTGCCGATGCGCTGCATATCAAGCTCGGTCATGCGGACTACAGCTGGGAGGAGACGGACGCAACGCCGGCCATGCAGCGCTCCGTGCGCGTGGGTACGCTCATGGGCATGTCGGCCGATGGTGTGGCGGCTCACTCGCATACCTCCGACGACGAGCCCGAGTACCTGAACGACCACCAGATTGCCAACGTAGCAGACCTGATTGCCGAGCTCATCCGCCGCTCGTAGCAAGCAAGGTTTACTAGGAAACGAAGGGACACGCCCTTACTTGCCCCACGGGGCAAGTAAGGGCGTGTCCCTTCGTTTCCGTATGTCTTGGAGTATCCCCCAGTGTGCGCTCCATTTCAAAGGGGGTGTCGCCCCTTTGAAATGGTTGCGAAGTCGTGGATATGTGCGGGAACACCCAAGTGCCGGGGAGTTAGACGTCCCCCTGTGCTAGAATCGCATGCTATGCGGGCATCGCCAAGTGGTAAGGCCCCAGCTTCCCAAGCTGGTATCCGCGGGTTCGAATCCCGTTGCCCGCTCCATGCATTTGCAGGGCCCTCCGGGGCCCTTTGTTATCTACACAGACCAAAGCGGAGGTACGCCGTGAGCTTGCACATGAGCCCAGCGGAAGCGGACGCTGCCATCAGCGCGCTTTCACCACAGATCGACCGTTACGCAGAGCTGCTCGTGCGCAAGGGTGCTGCCATCAGGCCGGGTCAGGAGCTTGTGGTGCAGTCGCCGGTGGAATGCGCCGACTTCACGCGCCGCGTGGTGAAGAGCGCCTACGAGGCTCGCGCGGGTCACGTGACCGTTATCTGGAGCGACGACGTCGTGACGCGCCTAGAGTACGAGAACGTGGGAATGTCCTATTTCGAGCATACGCCCTCGTGGAAGATTGAGCAGCTCAATAGCCTTGCCGAGAAGGGCGCGAGCTTCCTGTTCCTAGAGGGCTCCGACCCGTCAATTCTCCAAGGGATTAACCCGGCCAAGCCTGCCGCAGCTTCGCGTGCGCGCAACTCGGAGTGCAAGGCCTTCCGCGATGGCATGGACTTTGGCCGCAATGTTTGGTGCATCGCCGGCGTGCCGGTTGAGGCTTGGGCGTCCATGGTCTTTCCCGACGTACCGCGCCGTGAGGCGGTCTATCGCCTGTGGGTTGCAATTCTGCAGGTAGCACGTGCCGACGGAGACGATCCGCAACTTGCCTGGGAGACCCACAACGCTACCTTCGAGAAGAACAAGCGCCTCCTGAATGGTGGTGCCTACGACGCGCTGCGCTATGCGTCGAGCAACGGGACCAACCTGACCATTGGCATGAACAAGGGCCACCTGTGGGACGGCGGCTCGGCAAAGACGCTGAACGGTACGGTGTACTTCCCCAACATCCCCACCGAGGAGGTGTTTACCTCGCCGGATTATCGTCGCGTTGACGGCGTGGTGCACTCGGTGATGCCACTGGTGCACCAGGGGCAGGTAATCAAGAACTTCTGGCTGCGCTTCGATGGTGGCAGCGTGGTCGAGTACGACGCTGAGCAGGGAAAAGACGTGCTCAAGAGCATCCTCGACACCGACGACGGTGCCAAGCGCCTGGGTGAGTGCGCGCTCATCTCGAAGAACACGCCCATCCGCGAGACCGGAATCCTGTTCTACGACACCCTCTACGACGAAAACGCAAGCTGCCACCTGGCCCTGGGCATGGGCTTTCCCGAGTGCATCGAGGGCGGGTACGACATGACGCCCGACGAGCTTCTTGCGCACGGCGTAAACCGCAGCCACACCCACGTCGACTTCATGATTGGCGCGGACGACCTGAACATCTGGGGCGTTAAGGCAGATGGGTCGGAGGAGCCGATTTTCGTTGATGGACAATGGGCATGGGAGAACGAGTACAGCGGAAATACGTGGTAGAATGTCACCGCACGGGCCGTTAGCTCAGCTGGTAGAGCAGGGGACTTTTAATCCCAAGGTCTAGGGTTCGAAACCCTAACGGCCCACCCACAAAACAAGAAAGCCCCTCGTCGAGGGGCTTTTTTCATAGGCAATTAGGGCTGGCAATTAAGGGACACGCCCTTTTTGCCCAGCTGGGCAAAAAGGGCGTGTCCCTTAATTGCCAGCGCAAGGGTACGGCCCCAGTGCACATTAGGGGTACCGCCCCCCAAAGCACGTTGCAACTACGTTTGGCGGGCTAATGTTGCACAAACGTCAATTTATTCGCACGAACGCTGTCTCAACAAAACATATATGTGCTAATGTCTAGACCGTGGGAATCTATCTAGTGGGGATAGATATGCATCGTTAACTACCTACGGCGTGTGGGACGCCCTGGTGGGAGATGCAGTGGGGAGTAAAAATGAATTGCACGCTACGCTCTTGCAAGAGCGCAGCAGGCCTCGCTTTAGCGGGCCTGCTCGCGGCCATGCTCGTATGGGCGCCTACCCCTGCCTTGGCAGAAGTTGGCGACGTTACGGGCATGGATCACTGGTATCTGGACAAGGAGGCTGACCCCTCCGACCCCAGTATCGATGTCCTCGCCGTCACCGGCGCCGAGGGCGACCACATCTGGGTGGACGTCGCCAAGAATGGCACGCCCATTGCCAAGCGTCTGGTGTACGAGCTCAATTCCACGGAAGCCGATGCAAACGGCGAGTTCGTGGGTGTGCTGAGCTTGGACATCGACGACTTCAAGCCAGAAGACACCTATACCATCAGCGCATACGCTGACCACGACGCACCGGACGACGCGGCCCTGTACACGGGTACCGTGAAGCCGGTGCTTGCGCGTTTTGGCGACAAAACCGTGATCGCGGCTCTGCGCACGGTTGGCGAGAGCGATGCGGATCGCCCGTTCGAGCTTCCCAAGACCGTCAACTACGACGGCAGCGCGTGGAACCTCACGGGCACCGGCGAGGACGGCGTGGCCACCTACGAGCTTGCCGAGAACCTGCCCACTCAGATTGAGGGCAAGGTCAAGTACCTCAAGCTGGATGACAACTCCTCCCTGAAGGAAGAGACCTTCACCATCACCGCCGACGAGGGCTCCAAGCTCATCCCGGTGGACAACGTCATCGAGGCCAACGGCACCTACTACCGCACCCTGCAGCTCACCGGTGAGGTAACGGCCAAGTACCCCGGCCAGACCGAGTTCACCATCATGTGCGTGGAGCTGGATGGCAACTGGGGCGAGAACGCCAAGCCTTACGTGGCCAATTTCCGCTATGTGGACGCCACCACCTACAACGAGGCCAGCCCCGAGTCTTCGGCCAACCTTCGCGACACCGACGCAGCCCTGAACGGCCTGCTCGACAAGCTGATTGTCACCAAGGACTATGCTTATACCCCACCTGCATACATATATATAAAGAACGGCGACACCGTTGAGTACTGGCAGCTGGTCACCGACGCCGGCAACGCCACCTACGACTCCAACGGCGCCGTGAACCTCGCTCCCACCAAGGATGGCGCCGACCAGACCATCGACATCGCCTACAAGAAGATGGACGAGACCTACGACGCCGTGTGGGTCATCACGTGCGTTGACGCAACCAAGGGCGTCAACGAGGCCGCTCGCGTCATCAGCCAGGAGACCCGCACCGTGCCTAGTGGCGGCCACGACGAGTACACCGTGCAGCAGAGCCTGAACGGCCTGGTGCCCGTCCCCGGCACCGACGCCACCTACACCTACAACTATGACTCCAACGACCTAATCCACCGCACGACCATCTACTACGGCGTGGAGGGCGAGAACCCCACCGACAGCTACAACGTGACGGTCAGGTTCGTCAACATCGCC
>CACXFC010000240.1 GCA_902766835.1 uncultured Coriobacteriaceae bacterium
GGGATGGGCGCTCGTCGCTCCGGCGCGGCAGGGCGGCGAACTCGCGCCCTGCGGGCGCTCGGACAGCGCCGCCCTCCCGCCGCGCCTTTGCTCCTCGCATCCCGCGGAATTCGCTCTGGGCCACGCGCCCCGCGCCCGAGGCCCGTCCCCTCTCCGAGGGAGGCCGGATCTGTCGGGTGGGCGTGTTCGACTGGTCCGCGTATATGTCCGGAATCAGGCCGCCGGCGCGTACCAGTGCGCGACCAGTCCGCGTATATGTCCGGAATCGGGGCGGAGGCGCGGACCAGTCACGACACGTCCGCGTGCGTGTCCGGAATCGGGGCTGTGGCGCGGACCAGTGCATGCCATCCGAAGCGAGGTCCGTCCCCTCTGCACATGGATGTGCAACGAGGACCGTCCCTGTTGCACATGCGAGGACGGTCCCCGGTTTTGGTTGAACGTGAGGGACACGCCCTTTATTGCCTTACGGGGCAGAAAGGGCGTGTCCCTTGTTTTGATTGACGGCTTGGGCCGCCTCTTGTTGCTTAGAGAACGGGGCGGCCGTGCTTGGCGAGCAGCTCGTGCGTGGCGGTGCAGGCGGCGCAGTCGCAGTACTTGGCGCCCTGAGCCTTGATCTCCTGCGCGTGGGCGAGCATGCCAGCGGCCACTTCCTCGCCCATCACGTCCTTGGCAGCACCAGAGGCGAAGGCAATGAGCTCGTCGATGGTGGTGTGATGCTCGTCGATGGCGTCGAGCAGCTTCTTGGTTGCGGCGTCAGCGTCCTCGCCAGCGGCGATGGCGTCCTTCCAGCCCTGGGCGGCAGCGCGGGTGGTCTGCGAGCTCGACGGAGCGGCCAGCAGCTCCTCAACCTTCTGTGCCGTGTAGTCAAACAGTTCCTTATCCATGTTCTTCTCCTTCATACAAGGGTTGGGTCCTTTCGCCCGGGAAGTGTTCCCGGCAATTAGTATTGTCACACATATTCCTATATAGTACAATCCTAAATAGAGAAAATTTTGGAAAGGATTGCGACATGAGGTACGGCGGCTTTTTAGTCACGCGCATCAAGCAGGTGAGTGGCAGGGTGCTCGAGCGCCTTCTTGCCGAACGGGGCATCGATGCGTTCAATGGCCCGCAGGGGCGCATCCTCTTCGTGCTGTGGCAAAAGGACGGTGTGCCCATCAGCAAGCTCTCGCATGAGACCGGCCTTGCAACCACATCGCTCACAGGCATGCTCGATCGCATGGAGGCGTCGGGACTCATCCGCCGCGAGCGCACGGCTTCGGATCGTCGCAAGGTGCTCATCTATCTGACAGACGATGCTCGTTCCCTTGAGAGGGACTACAACGAAGTGTCCGATGCGATGAACGCGATCTTTTACGAAGGCTTCAGCGACGCCGAGGCCACGCAGCTTGACGCCTCTCTGGAAAAGGTGCTCGCAAACATCGAGGCGCGCCTGTAGAAAGCCGCGCACGTGCGCCGGGTGCCTAGCAGACGGCCGACGAACAGGGAAGTGATGCGTGATGAGCGAACGTAGCTACCAGAACGAGCTGGCGCGGCTGCGCGTGGCCCTTGGCGAGGCCGATGCCGTGGTGGTTGGCGCGGGCGCCGGCCTCTCCACCGCGGCAGGCTTCACGTATGCCGGCGAGCGCTTCGAGCGGCTCTTTGCCGACTTCATCGAGCGCTACGGGTTCACCGACATGTACACGGCCGGCTTCTACCACTTTCCAACGCCCGAGGAGCAGTGGGCATTCTGGAGCCGGTTTATCTGGTGCAACCGCTACCAGCACGCGCCAAAGAACACGTATGCCAAGCTCCTGCGCCTGCTTGACGGCAAGGACTTCTTCGTCATAACCACCAACGTGGACCATCAGTTCCAAAAGGCGGGATTTCCCAAGGAACGGCTCTTCTACACGCAGGGCGACTACGGCCTTTGGCAGTGCAGCGAGCCGTGCCACCAAAAGACCTACGACAACTACGAGACCGTGAAGGTCATGGTTGAGCAGCAGCGCGACCTGCGCGTGCCGAGCGAGCTGGTGCCCCATTGCCCCGTGTGCGGCAAGCCCATGAGCATGAACCTCCGTGCCGACAACACCTTCGTGGAGGACGCAGGGTGGCATGCCGCGGCGGAGCGCTACACCACCTACCTGCGCGCCCACCAGTCAGGCAAGGTGCTCTACCTCGAGCTGGGCGTGGGCGGCAACACCCCCGGCATCATCAAGTACCCCTTCCTGCGCTACACCTACGACAATCCGCAGGCAACCTACGCATGCCTGAACTTCGGCGAGGCTGTCACGGCGCGCGAGATTCAAGATCGCTCGATTCTCATCAATGCAGACATTGACGCAGTGCTGTCCGATCTTGTGGAGACGGGGGAGTAGGCGATGGACGAGGCCCGCAAGACACAGATGCTCGCCGAGCTCGTGCGCCTTCTCTCGGAAGAGCGCGGCCTAGACCCGGAGGCGCTTTTGCGCGAGAGCGACCTATGGCCTGCGTTTCGCGCGCTCGTCAACACGCGAGAGCCCGTCCCTGCAGATGCCAAGCTCCTTGAGCTGCAGGACGAGCTGCTGCAGGGCCTGCGGGCAGAGCGGGGCGTCCATGCGCTTGCGGAGGCGCAGGCCTCGCCGGTCGATGCGCGCATGAGGCTCTGGCGAGGCGACATTACGACCCTTGCCGCCGACGCCATCGTAAACGCGGCAAACGCGCAGATGCTGGGCTGCTGGGTACCTGGCCACCATTGCATCGACAATGCCATCCACACCTACGCCGGCATCCAGCTACGCCTGGCGTGCGCGCGCCTCATGGCTGCGCAGGGTCACGAGGAGCCAACCGGCCAGGCAAAGGTGACCGATGCCTACAACTTGCCTGCCAGGCGCGTGATCCATACGGTGGGGCCCATAGCGAATGGCTATCCGACCGCGCGGCACCGCGTAGAGCTCGCGTCGTGCTACCGGAGCTGCCTCGATGCGGCAGAGCGCGAGGGGCTGGATTCGGTAGCCTTCTGCTGCATCAGCACGGGCATCTTTGGTTTCCCGCAGCGTGATGCGGCAGGCATCGCCGTGCGCACGGTGGGGGAGTGGCTCGATGCGCATGAGTCGGGGATGACCGTTGTCTTTAATGTGTTTGGGGAGGCAGACGAGCAGCTCTATCGTGAGCTGCTACGCATTGCAGGCCGCGTTCAGCG
This sequence comes from uncultured Coriobacteriaceae bacterium, assembly GCA_902766835.1. Lineage (GTDB taxonomy): Bacteria > Actinomycetota > Coriobacteriia > Coriobacteriales > Atopobiaceae > UBA1367. The sequence goes on from CACXFC010000240.1 coordinate 3,161, forward strand.
TTAGGAGCAAACATGACAGATTTCATCTGCTTCCAGAACCAATCCTATGTGCCCGTGGGCGTCGATGCGGGGCTCTCCACCAGTGACGGCTCGAGCGTGCTGCGCGTTATCAAGCCCGAGGACAACATGGAGCCCGACGTGCCTACCTACGCGCGGCTCGTGGGCAGCAACTTCCATAACGGCACTATCGAGGTGGACGTGCGTGCGCGCCTCTCTTCCTGGGCCGACATCGACTGCCGTGGCTTCATCGGCATCGTATTCCGCGCAAGCGAGGCCGACGACCTCTTCGAGGGCTTCTACGTGCGTCCCCGCAACGGCCGCAGCTGCGCGGAGCCGCAGCGCCGCATTCACACGATGCAGTACTTCAGCTACCCCGGCTACACCTTCGCGTACTTCCGCGAGCGTGGCATTGCGGACTTTGAGGCAAAGGCCGGCATCGAGATGGACGAGTGGGTGCACCTCAAGGCCGAGATTGCCGGTGCCGAGGGCCGCTTCTACGTGGATGACATGGAGACTCCGGCCCTCGTGGTGTCGCAGATGTTTGCCGGTGCCGAGGCGCGCGGCGGAGTGGGTCTCTATGTGGACAACGGGACCGACGGCCTCTTCCGCAACCTGCGCGTGACCTGCGCAGACTAACGTGCATCGGGAAATGTGAATCGGGGACGGTCCCCGATTCACATCCATGAGAAACAAGGACCGTCCCCGATTCACATTTCCAAGGGGACGACACCCCTGCTCCTAGAGACGAGTCAAGTACGGCGGTATACGAGGGGCGAAAAAAGGGCGTGTCCCTTAATTTCCGCACATGCGCGTGCCTTGGGGTCGGTTCTGGCGGCACATCCGTGTGCGCTTTTGCAAAAGCGCACACGGATGTGCCGCCAGA
>CACXFC010000241.1 GCA_902766835.1 uncultured Coriobacteriaceae bacterium
GAAAGTTCTGGTCGGGGCGACTGGATTCGAACCAGCGACCCTCTGCTCCCAAAGCAGATGCGCTACCAAGCTGCGCCACGCCCCGAATGGAAGCCTATTATAGGGTAAAACCGCCCTCGTGCATACGTGAATCCTCATCCCAAAAAACTCCCTCCACCTTGCAACTGAAGTGCAGCCTGCGAGCCCGTCACTTCACCGCTAGGCCGCGCAGCCACCCTGCTATACTCTCGCCTGTCTTGCAACACGGCCTGCCTTGGAGCATCAATGCTCGCAATAGAAAACGTCCATGACCTCGAGATTGCCCTCGCCGCCTCCCGGCAGGGGAGTTTCTCGGGGGCCGCGCGTGCCCTCAACATCACCCAGCCTGCGGTTTCTCAGGCTGTCGCCCGGCTCGAGCGCCAGCTGGGCACCTCCCTCTTCGATCGCCAGGAATCTGGCCATCCCGGCTTTCTCACCGATGCGGGCGCGGTGCTCATAACTCATGCCATAGCGGCAATCGATGAGCTCACCGGAGCGGTCAGCGACCTTGCCGAGCTTGAGGGGGAGCGTCCCTTGTGCGTGGGAATGCCCCCGCTCCTTGCCAAGTCGTTCTTTCCCGAAAACCTGGAGATTCTGGCCAAGGCATGCAAGGGTCGTCCCAACGAGATCGTCCTGCATGATTCCGAGCGTCTCTTTGAGGAGTTGCGGCTTCATCGCATAGACGTGGGCCTGATTTCGTCGACGGATGTGGGGCCGGTTCTGCCGCATGTGACCTTTGCCAAGGTCGTCTCATACCCCCTCGTGCTCATCGTGCGGAGCCAAGACATGCCCGCGGGTGGTTCGTTGTCGCTGTCTGCACTCGCAAGGGCCCATGCTCCGGTGATTGCCTTTTCGGGAGATCTTGCCCTGCATGATACGGTCTCCGCGCGCCTCCAGCACAATGGCGCCCAGCTCAACGTGGTCGCTGAGACAGACCAGCTTGAGATGCTCTGGCAGCTGGTCGAAGCCGGTCTCGGCGTCGGGCTGGCAAGTGGCCTGGTGGTAGGAGACGTACCTGAGGGTGTCATCTGCGTACAGCCCTCGGATTTGACCGATGTCCAGCAGCACGTGTTTGTGTTCGAGGATGCCGTTCGGGCAAAGGGTCCTGCGCAACAGCAGCTCATGACAATCAGGCGCCTGCTTTTCTCCTCGGTTCGCAAGGGGAGGCAGGTTGCTGGCTCAGATGTCGGTGAGGCATAGCAAAGCTCCCCGCACCTAACCGTAGGTACGGGGAGCTTGTTTCAAACAATGTGAGTTACGCGACGCTTCCTAGCGTGTGAACTTCGCCTTGAGATGCTCGAAGGTGTTCTTGACCGAAGCCGAAATCTTGTTGGCCGCCTCGGCCTCCTCGCGCACCTCCTTGCCAAAGGCCTCCGACCTCTGCGAACGCTTCTCGTTGCGCTTCTCCTCGCGCGCCGCCGCGTTCTTGCGCAGCGAATCGATCATCTTGGCGCTAGCCTTCGCCTCTTCGTTGGGGTCGAACTCGGGAGCCACCGAGACCGGCTCGCTTGTCTTTGCGGAGGCGACGTCTCCGGCGGCAACGCGAGCGGCAACTTCCTGGGCCTTGGCTTCTGCCTGGGCAACGCGCTCGGCGTTCCTGGCATGCTTAGCAGCCTTCTCCTGGGCCTTCTTCTGTTGGTTGGCCTCGATCTGCTCGATCATCAGCTCTGCTGCCTCGGCCTCTTCCATCACGTCAACCATAATGACACGCTCCTTCCAAGCGTTTATCTCCTTGTGTTGCGAGGCACTTCCCCGCGAACCACAAGCCAGTATGCCCGCCTGTGTGCCGTTAGGTTGGTATAAGCGTTCGTTATGGGTTTGAACGTGAAGTCTGGATATGGAAGTGCCGTCTATGCCAGCCCGAAGTGGGCAAGGCCCAGGGCCACGCCATCCTTGTCGATGTCGGCCGTCACGTACTCGGCGGCTTCCTTCAGCTCGTCGACGGCGTTGCCCATGGCAATGCCATGCCCGGCGGCCACAAGCATCGACAGGTCGTTGATGCCATCGCCAAAGGCATAGGTGTCCTCGATGTCCACGCCCAGGGCCGCAGCCACACCGCGTACGGCGTCGCCCTTGTCGCAGCCAATCACCGTGACGTCTGCGCTGGGGTGCGGGCCATGTGGGTTGACCAGGCAGTCGCTGCCTAGGGCCTTCGCTGCGCGCTCGCGATGGGCCACGTCGTCGAAGTAGATGTCAAAGTTGTAGGCGTGGATGGCTGCGGGATCCTCGATGCGGGGGAGATGCCCAAGCTTCAGCACGGGCTCTGCCACGGGACGGTACTTCTCGTCGCCACCAAACCAGGCATCGCGTGCGCCGAAGAAGGCGTAGCCCGCGCCGACCTCGTCAAGGGCGGATGTGAAGCGCGTCACCTGCTCGGCGGATAGGGGAGCGTCGACCAGCGTGCGGTCTCCCATGAAGGCCATGCGTCCGTTCGAGCATACGAATCCGTCGGCGTAGTCGCCGAAGTTTGCCTCTACGTAGGCACGAGCGCGGCCGGTGCAGATGAACACGAGGTCTCCCGCAGCGCGCATGCGCTTAAGGGCTGCTGCCGCGCTTTCGGGGACCTTTGTGCCGGTGGCCAGTGTGCCGTCGATGTCGAAGAAAGCGATACGCATGGATGCCCTCCTGTCTTTTGTGCCCTAGCTGCCATTATGGCAAAACGCGCGAACTCCCGTGCGCTTCGTCCGACGCCCCCTGCCCCGCTTGACTCGTCTTCAGGAGCAGGGGTGCGCCCCCAGCGCACGTTAAGCCCAATGCTGGACAAATCTCCCTTGCCAACAGAAAGAAGAATGTGTACAATAATCTTGTGCACAAACAATTAACAGAAGGAATGACCATGGCTGTTTATGATCACGTTGCCGTCAAGCCCGATGGAACCGAGGTTCCCCTATCCGACTACGCTGGCAAGGTCCTCCTCATCGTCAACACCGCTACGGGCTGCGGCTTCACGCCCCAGTACGAAGAGCTCGAGGCCATCTACGCCAAGTATCGCGACCAGGGCTTCGAGATCCTCGACTTCCCCTGCAACCAGTTTGCCAACCAGGCCCCTGAGAGCGACGAGGAGATCCACCAGTTCTGCACCCTCAAGTTTGGCACCGAGTTCCCCCAGTTCAAGAAGGGTGACGTTAACGGCGAGAATGCCAACCCGCTCTTCGTCGAGCTTGCCACACTTAAGCCTTTCCAGGGATTTGACGGCCTGAAGAAGGTTGTCATGAACCGCGTTGCCAAGAGCGTCGACAAGGAGTTTGGCGACAAGGCGTACATCAAGTGGAACTTCACCAAGTTCCTCGTTGGCCGCGACGGCACTATCATCGCCCGCTTCGAGCCCACGGCCAAGATGAGCGACGTTGAGAAGGCAGTTGCCGCCCAGCTCTAAAACCAAGCTTAAGACTCTGACGAAGATGGTCGTCCCCGGCATTGTTGGGGACGACCATTTGCTAGATTGCCATATGCCAGTGAGACCCCCGTCCCTTTAGGCCTCTGTAAGGTGCTCCAACCCAAATTCCTTCACAAGCTTGGCAAGCAACGCCTCATCGCTCATGGCTTGGGCGAATTCTTCGGTGCGCCCTTGTTCGGAAAGTCTTTTTGCGAGCTCACGCATGAGCTCTCGATCCTCGTTAAAGCCGAGGTCATGTCCCTCGCTAAAGCCGAGGTCGTGCCCTTCGCTAAAGCCGAGGTCATGTCCCTCGCTATAACCCTTATCGACCCCTTGGCGATACCACATCTATCACAAGCCGCGTATGAAACCGCTGCTTGCGCTCGCATTCCGTCGCTACAAGGGTATTCTCGTGCGCGCCTTCAAGACCATCTCGGTGGTTGCCATCGTATTCTGGGCGCTTTCCTATAGTGCCTCGGGGGTCATCACCGAGAGCGCCATCTATACCATCGGCAAGACGCTGGAGCCCGTGAGCAAGTTCTTCGGCATGGGCTGGAAGCTCTTTATGGCGTTCCTGGCGGGCGTGCTTGCCAAGGAGGCGGTGCTGGGGGCACTGGCGGCACTCTTTGGCTCGGCCAGCGGCTCCATGTTCGCAACCGTTTCGGGTGCTGCTGCGGCAGGCTTCTCACCTGCGGTTCTGGCCGCCCAAGTGCCGCCTGCCGAGGCGCTCGCGTTCCTCTCGGCGCTCATGTTCAACATCCCTTGCGTGATGGTGATGGGAGCCACCCACTCCGAGACGCACTCCACCAAGTGGACCGTACTCATCAGTGTGTTCAACTTCTACCTGGCGCTCTGCATCAGCTTCTGTGTGTACCACGTGGCATCGCTGGTGTTGTAAGCCGCATGTGTCTTGGTGCACGTCGCGGCGGTCTGTGCTTCCGTGACGTGCACCGGTGATGCGCAAAGCTCCTTGCCCAGCGGCCTACCTCTACTTACGAGGGCCTTCTCAAAGGGAATACAATGAGCTCACGGCAACCTTTGGGGGAGGGATCTCATGAACAAGAACGTCTTCAAGCGCAACGAGCTTTTGGCACAAAAGGTCATCAAGGGTCTGGAATCGCGCAACATGAGCGGCTATTACGCGGCCAGCAAGGAAGAGGCACTGAAGCTGGCGCTCGAGCTTATTCCGCAGGGTTGCTCCGTCACCATGGGCGGCGGCGAGAGCGTGCATGCCATTGGCCTGCCCGACACCCTCAAGCAGGGCAATTACCACTTCATCGACCGCGATGCCTACGAGGACAAGCGTGCGGCGATGCTTCTGGCCTACGACGCCGACGTCTTTCTCTCAAGCACGAACGCCATGACCGAGGACGGCGTGCTGGTCAACATCGATGGCAACTCCAACCGCGTGTCGGCCATCGCGCAGGGCCCGAAGAAGGTCATCTTCATCGTGGGCATGAACAAGGTCTGCAGCGACGTGGACGGCGCCATGAAGCGCGCCCGCAACGTGGCGGCGCCCATCAACGCGCAGCGCTTTGGGCTGAACACGCCCTGCTCCAAGACGGGTTCGTGCATGAACTGCAAGTCTCCCGACACCATCTGCTGCCAGTTCCTGGTCACGCGCTATTCGCGTCACAAGGACCGCATCCACGTGATCCTGGTGAACGACTCGCTTGGGTTTTAATGCTGCTGGATGACTTGAGGGAGGGCGGGTGTATGCCCGTCCGGTTTGTGAGGGGGTTCATAACGAGCGGCCCGCCTTCCATCCCCTGGGGCGTGGAAGGTGGGCCGCCTTGCATACGTATGCTTCAAGCTGCGCGCTTGGGCTTTGGCTAGGCGATGAAGAGCACCACCAGCGTGTAGGCAATGAGCGTCACGATGATGTAGAGCGACATGAAGGCCGAGGTGAAGCCTGCCTCGCGGTCGTTTCTGTACAGCGGCTGCAGCAGGGGAGCCATGCCAAAGCCGGTGGGGCACATGAAGTAGATGAGCACCGCCATCATGAACTCGTGGTCGGCCATGCGCGTGTGGAAGAGCAGGAAGAAGCCCAGGATGATGAGCGTGGACCACCCAAGGCGCACCGCGCCGAGGCGCATGATGGGTGCCAGGGTGTCCTTGTCTACGGTGAGGTCGAAGCCCAGGCAGAAGAGGATGAGCGCCACGATGGGGCTAGTGACCATGTTGATGGTTGCCATCCACGCGTCGCCGAAGGGCGAGGACAGAATGAGGCCGTAGAGTCCGGTGAGGTTGAGCGTGAGGCCGGCCACCACGGCAATGATGAAGGGGCTGGTCACGATGCTGCGCACGATGTCGGCGGCGCTGGTGCCCTTGGCAGACTCGCGGGCGATCATGATGGGGATCACGATGAAGCAGGTGACGGTGCCGGCGAGGTCGAAGATGACGGTGTTCGATGACGCGCCAACGATGGAGAGGTACAGCGGTAGGGCCACGTTGCCACCCTCATGGCAGCTGAGCAGGTACTTCGAGAAGTGTGCGCGCTCACGTCCGGTGAAGTGCGCCGTAAGCGGGCCGACAACCATGATGGCCAGCAGGTACATGACAAAGACGTACCCCACGATGGGCATGACGCTCATGTCGAGGGAGGCGCTTGCCATGAGGTTGAAGATGAGGATGGGGAAGAGCAGGTCGAACAGCACCGCGTTCGCTCCGGCCTTCTGGTCTGGCGTCACCCAGCCAAACTGGCGCGCCGCCCAGCCAAGGGCAAGCATGAAGAAGACGGGAAGCAGGGTGGTGAGGGCGGCCATGGTGGTCCTTCCAAGGGCGGGTTGCATTTGATGGCTCAACTGTACCGTGAAAGACTCGATGCATCTAATGCCTATGATAGATTGAGTGCTATACACAGAATGCATGATATGTTGCCCGCGTGCGGACGAGTTCTGGGCCTACCATGGTGTGCGGTGACGACGTGAGGCGGGAGGCCGATGGTGCGCAGGGATGCCACAGATGCGCTGGGACGGGCGCTGTACGAGCTCATATGCTCGCATGATGGCATTACGGCGCGCGAGATGGCCAGGCAGCTGGGCGTGGACCGCAAGAGTATTAACCAGCGTCTGTACACCTACCCCTTCATCCGTGACCTGTGCTATCACGACGAAGACTACCGGTGGTACGGCGTCATTCAGCAGCAGGTGCCCCATGTGGGCCTGGGCGACTATGCGGGCTGGTACGGGTATGTGGACGAGTTCATGGCGCAGGCAGAGGATGCGTGGCTGGACGAGCTTCAGGCGGGCTGTGCCCGCATAGGGCGAAGCCTCAACGACACGCGTGGCCTGGTGCATTCGTTTCTGGACTGTCGGGGCGTGATGCGCGAGACCTTTGAGGCCCTTGCCGACTTTGGGATGGACCCGCGCTCGTGGGAGCTTGCCTTCGAGTTGCGCATCAAGCGTGCCAGGTGGATTCGCATCTATGCGGACGTGCTGGTGCTGGTGCCTGTGGAGGGCGATGTGCCGGGCTACGCCTTCTCGCTTGAGTTCAAGATGAAGGACGTCATCGATGCGGGCGAGGTGGCCCAGGCCGCCAAGTACGTGCCGTATCTCGAGGTGATCATGGGTAGCGGGATGAACGTGGTGCCGGCGCTTGTGCTGACGCGCGCCCGTGACCTGTTCGTGCACGAGGCACTTGGCGGCGGGGGAGAACTGCCGGTGGCCTCGGCAGACATGCTCTTCAACGTGTTTGACGAGTACCTGGGCTTTTTGGGGTAGCTGTTCGGCTATTGGAAGAAGATGGCGCGCGTGCTACCCAGCAGTAGTATCACGAGAATTGCCAGGTAAGCAGCGAGCTTCAGTAGCGGAAAGGCGTTGATCTTGCCCTTGAGCTTGAACGCTACCGATGCGATGGAGAAGAGCGTGAAGCCGACGGCCAGAGCGTAGGAGCCAAGACCGCGGCCAGCCAAGATTGCGTGGGCGGTCATTCCCTGCACGATGCCCACCACGAAGGTGACGCCTCCCATGAAGCGCGCGAATGAGCTGAGCTTGTTCTTGCTTTCCAGGCGATATACGAAGGAGTCTGACAGCTCGAGGGGGTTGAGCTCGCGCTGGGCGGTGAGGTACATGATGCCAGTGACGATGCTGAAGATGCAGAGCACGGCGTAGAAGATGCCGCACATGATGAGCGGAATGCTGCGATTTTGCAGGGCAAGCAGGGGCATTACAAGACGACCTTCCAGGATTTGATATCAACGGCGGTATTGTAGCGGGAATGCCTTCCGGAAGTGCACGTAGTGTTTGCCGTAGAGGCTGGGCTCGATACAGTTCGCAAGGTCACTGCCTCTGAGGCTGCACGAATGTTGGGCGTTTCACCTGGCCGCGTGACGCAAATGCTTGGCGCCAACCAATTGGAGGGCTGGCGCGAGGGTCGTCGCACATGGATCACGGTTGACAGTGTCGAAGCGAGAATCGCTGAGAAGCCGAAGGCAGAGCGACCGCGAAAAACCGTATCTGTAGCGTAGGCCCTCAGGGCACATAAAGGTTGGCTTTAGATATGAAAAGAGCCCCTAGGTTGGGGCTCCTAGAATTTATGGAGCGGGTGACGGGAATCGAACCCGCGTGGTCAGCTTGGAAGGCTGAAGTTCTGCCATTGAACTACACCCGCGCGCAGGTAGTCAGATTAGCACAGTTACGCCGGCATTGCTCCGGTTCACCGCAAACGGCACCTAATGCGCATATTCAGTTGGTGATGCCTGCGGGTGTGCGCCAGCCTCCCCGTACACCGTTACTGTCACATTCTCCGGTAGCCAGTCGGTCTGCAAGGGGTCATCGTAGCAGTCAAGCAAGTGCTTCCAGAAGCCGTCCGTTTCAAGCCGCTCTTCGCACAAGGCGCGTGCCTCGGCGGCGCTTGTGGCCTCAACCTGCTCGGTGTGATACAGGCTCAACTCAAAGTCAACGAGATAGGTTGCCATATCTGCCTCCATCTGCCAGGGTGCGCGCTGCTGTCGGCACAACCCATGCTACGCTTCTGGGCAGACATCAAAGCACACCGGCGCATCGGGCACTCTGCGCAGGCGTTGCGCCCCAGCATGAGGGAGGTATGGCTATGGCAACGGATGCACTGCAGGCGAATAGGCTCGCCAGGGCGCGCACGGTCATCACCACCGACGGCGAGGTGGACGACCAGAACTCGCTCATTCGCGCGCTGCTCTATGCCAACGAGATGGACCTCGCCGGCATTGTGCTTACGAGCTCCATGTACCACTACGCGGGCGACCCCCAGGCGAGCATCGAGCCATACCGTTGGACGGGCACCTCGTGGCTCTATCGCGTTCTCGACGCCTACGAGCAGGTCTATCCCAACCTGTGCGTGCATGCTGCGGGCTACCCGACGCCCCGCTTCCTGCGCACGCACACCAAGATTGGCAATATCGCCAACAAGGGCGAGATGGAGCAGGTCACGGAGGGCTCCGAATTCCTCAAGCAGCTTTTCCTCGATGACGACCCGCGTACGCTCTACGTGCAAACGTGGGGCGGGACCAACACCACCGCGCGGGCGCTCAAGTCCATCGAGGAGGAGTTTGCCGGCACCAGCGCTTGGGCAAGCGTGCGCAAGAAGGTCTGCGACAAGCTCGTCATCTATATAATCCTCGACCAAGACGAGAGCTATAGTGCCTACATCGCCAAGGCCTGGCCCGAGATTGCGGTGCTCAACGATGCCAGCAACTTCTGGCACTTCGCCTATGCCTGGCAGCTGCATCCCGACGAGCTCAACACCACCCTTCACGCCGTGTGGGAAGGGGAGCACATTGCCGCAGCCAAGGGGCCGCTCATGGGGCTCTACGCGCTCATGGGTGACGGCAAGACGGTGGAGGGCGAGCTTGACGAGGAGCAGCGCGGGTGGGACAGCTACCTGACGGCCAACCCCAACTACGAGCGTTACGACTTCATCAGCGAGGGCGACTCCCCGAGCTTCCTCTACCTGGTGGATGTGGGCCTGCGTTCGTTGGAAGACCCCCGTTGGGGCGGCTGGGGCGGCCGCTTTGGCGTGGATGGCTGCAACACCGTGGCCGACTTCGACCCCTATAGCAGGCAGTTTGAGGCAAGCTATACGCTTACGCGCTGGTTCGACGACCTCCAGAACGACTTTGCCGCGCGTGCCGGCTGGAGCTGTGCCTCACGCTTTGAGGATGCCAACCATCCGCCGCGTGTGTGCGTGGCGGAGGGCGTGGACGTGTCTGCCGTGCCGGGGGAGCGCGTGACGCTGACGGCTGTGGGGACAGACCCCGACGGCGACGAGTTGAGCTATCGCTGGTGGCGCTACTTCGAGGCGGACTCGTATGGATTCGCTGCGCCACAGCTGGAAGACCAGTCCATGGGGATGCTTCTCGACCGCACGGCTGCGGTGGAAGACCCCGGCGCGTACGACACCCTCGCACTTGAGGGGGCAAACGACCGTCAGGTCAGCTTCGTGGTGCCCTCCGATGCTCGTACGGGCGATACCATCCATCTGGTGGCGGAGGTGTGCGACAACGGAACCCCGAGGCTCACACGCTATCAGCGTGTGGTGGTGCGCGTCGCGGCGGGCGTGTGACAGGCAGCTCTGGCGACAGGTACTCACCGCATAGCTAGTAAGGCTTTTGATATTCTTTCGCGCTCGAATACCTACGTTCTCGCCTGACCCAATACCGTACAAATTCTTTTGAGACAGGTCGAGGGAAGCCGCAGTATATACTTTTGTCAGCGCCGAAAGAAAGGGGACCGAAATGATTCGTACCAACAGCGTGAAGCTCTCTGCTATTCCCGGCCTTGCCTACCGCGAGAAGATGGCCAAGGGTGGGTCGAGCATTGTCATCCTGCGCGCCGATGCCACGCAGCCCGGCGTCGCCACCATCAGCAAGACCTCGGGCGAGCCGATTGTTGCGGCCAACACGCCCGCCGACCTGTACCCCGTTGAGGCGTTCGAGGAGGCCATGAAGCTGACGGCTGGCCTTCCGTATCACAAGCAGGGCAAGCCCAAGTTGGTCGCTCAGGATCTTGGTGGTATTGACGAGGCCGCAGAGCCTGAAGTTGAGGAGGAGCCCGAAGTGGAAGAGAAATCCGAGGCAAAGTCGATGGTGGACAGCGTTGAGTACCTGGCCATTGTTCATGCCTATACCGATAAGAAGGGCAAGCTGTCCTACGAGCACATCTCCAAGGAGATGATCCAGTTCGCGCATTCCAGCGAGATGGTTGGCCGCATGATTGCCGCCGGCGACTCCGACGAGACCATCCGCCTCTACATCGTGGGCACCAAGTTCCGCAACATCACGGGCAACAAGGACCTCACCGACGAGCAGGTGCTCGAGCTGGCCGGCCTCCTCGACGAGGTGAGCCCCAAGGGCATCTTCAAGGACCTCAACGTTGAGATTCGCGCCATGAAGGCAGCCCAGAAGAATCGTTAGGCACTCACGGAACACCGCAAATAATCCGAGCCGGGTGAGCACCATGCTTGCCCGGCTTTTTCATGGCCACGGTACGACAAGAGGGTCACAGGGGTGTGCCAGGGGCAATTAAGGGACACGCCCTTTTTTGCCCCGCGGGGCAAAAAAGGGCGTGTCCCTTAATTGCCCCTCATGGCCCCAATCGCCCTGTCACTTGGGGCGTGTCCCCGATGCGCGCGGCATGCGGACTCCTCTTGGCGTTATGCTGCAGCAAATGGGCTGTTTGACGCACCAGTGATGGTGGCGTGGCAGGAGGGGGTCAGATGGAGCTTGACAACTTGCTGTTCGGAAACTCGCGCGGCGACTACAAGGTTGATGCCAGCTTGCAGGACATGTTTGTGGCGGCGCTGAACGAGGCGGGTTTTGACGAGTTTGGCTTCTGCCGCACCTGGAAGCCTGACGCTCCGGCACCTACGCCCTACAACGAGCAGGCGACGGCAACCCATCACTTCGTGATCCAGCCGTATGTGTTCGAGAACCTTGAGAACGCGGCCATCTGCCCCAACTTCTTCGACCGCGTGACCGGCCTCAAGCTGCGCTGGTATCGCTATCCGCTGCGTGACTCCTACGCAAACTACAATCTGACGCGCGAGATGCTGGCTCCGATACTCGAGCGCCTGGTTGAGGAGTGTCGCGAGCATGGTGCCACGCCCTACGTGAACGGCAAGGCCTAGCGGCACATGCTCGGCAATTGATGGGGGACGTTATGGCACGCAACAACCTAGGCTCCACGCTGGTGATTGCCAATCCGGCTTCGCATAGTGGCAAGGGGGCCGTTTGGGCTGAGGTTGTGCGGCGGTTCCTCGAAACCTATGACGGAGCAACCACCTCCTTCGAACTCAAGATGACCGAGGCAACTGGCGATGCCGAGCGCTTTGCCGCAGGTGCCGCTGGTTACGACACGCTCATGATCCTTGGGGGAGACGGCGTGATTCACGAGGTGGTCAGCGGCCTTATGGCCATCGAGGCCAGCCTTCGACCGCGGCTGGCTGTGGTGCCCCTCGGCTCGGGGAACGACTTCGCACGCACGCTGGGGCTTACGGCCAACGACCCGGAGAAGGCTCTGGCCGAGCTGCTGAGTGGGGCGGAGCGGACCTTCGACCTGGGGCATGTGACCAGCGACGAACGCCCCGAGGGGACCTACTTCACCGAGTCGCTCTCGTTTGGGCTGGATGCCGCCATTGCCATCGACACCACCAAGCGGCGCGCGCGGGGCACGCGGCAGGAAGGCTCGGGGCTCTTCCTCACCTCGAGCATCAAGCTTGCGCTGCATGCCGGCTCGGGCCATCCGTGCGTGGCGCACATAGATGGCGAGGCGCCCGTCTCGCTCAACTCGCTGATCTTTGCGGTGCTCAACGGCCCGACCTATGGTGGGGGATTCAGAATCTGCCCGGCGGCGGACCCCACCGACGGCGCGCTTGACGTGTGCTTCAACGTGGGCCATCCCAACCTACTGCGCCTGCTCTTCCTTCTGGGGCTTGCCAGGTTTGGCAGGCACACGCGCTCGCGCATCGTGCGGCTGCGCACGATGAGGTCGGTGCAGATTGCCTTTTCGGACGATGTGCCGTGCCAGGTTGACGGCGAGGAGCTCCCTGGCAGGAGCTTCTCGATTGAGGCGGTGCCGGCGGCGCTGCGCGTGCTGGTGTCGAGGTCCTGCCGCTACTAAAGACGTGCACCCAGCGCGCGTCAATAGAGATGCTTCTCGCTAGTACTCGTAGGTATCCTGGACGATGTTCACGGCGTCCATGATGGTGTCCTCGGTTCCCTCTGCGGCGACGTAGCGAATGGTGCCGGCGTCGTCGGTGGCAAGCCAGCACACCAGGTAGCTTCCATCGGGGTACAGGCCATACACCTGAAGGGCGTCGCGGCCGGCCAGCTTCACGCGGGCGCCCTGGATGGCGTCTTCGCTCACGCCGTCATCCAGCATGCGCTGCCATATCGAGTTGGCGGCGTCCTCGGCATCAAACTCGGCGCGCTGCTCGTCGCTCAGCCCGCTCGTGTCGACGGTGTTGAGCGAGATGACGGTGTAGGGCGTGCCGTCGCACCACTGGATTGACGAGTTTCCATCAACGTCGTGGAACTCTTTCCAGCTGTCGGGCACGGTTACGAAGCCTATGCCCGCAGCGCCTATCTTGTTGCCGGTGGCTGGGGTGGCGGTGGAGTCAGTTGTGGACTCGGTGGCACCCTCATTCTGCAGCTCCTGCAACTCAGCCTCGGGGTCCTTCTTGCGGTCCTTGTCGGGCTCTTCCTCTGCTGCAGGGGCTTCGGAGGCCTTTGGCTCCGGCGTGCTGGTCGGCTGCTTCTGCGAACAACCGGCGGCAAAGGGAAGCGCCAGCGAGAGGGCGAGGGCCAGGGCAAGACGACGAGTTTCGCTACGCATGGAAGTGCCTTTCTTTGATTGTGCCTTCGGCATGAGCCTAGCATGCGCGCGAATGCCTGATGCGCGCGCCTCGGCTATCGGCTAGCATAACGTGGTCGCTTGGTTTCAAGAGTGTCACGCTCCGTTGCGAGTGCGTATCACTTTTGTTACGACCTCCAAGGCGAAACAGGCTTGTTAACTTTAGGTCGTACTCTGCCTGTTGTGCGTTTGCGTCATGCGTGTTTTGCCACATGAGGCCGGACGCCGCGACTATCTTGTGGTTATCGTGGGACACTCAGTCCCTGAAGAGAGGAGTGAATATGTCGTATTCACAGCGCGTGCTCGACGAGCTCAAGGAGCGTTACGCCGACCAGCCCGAGTTCGTTCAGGCAGCCACCGAGGTCCTGCAGACCATCCAGCCCGCTCTTGACGCTCATCCCGAGTATGAGGAGGCCGCCCTGCTCGAGCGCCTCGTCGAGCCCGAGCGTGTCATTATCTTCCGGGTGCCCTGGATCGACGACGAGGGCAAGGTCCAGGTCAACCGTGGCTACCGCGTACAGTTCAACTCTGCCATCGGACCCTACAAGGGTGGCCTGCGCTTTAACCCCACTGTCACCCTCGGCATGCTCAAGTTCTTGGGCTTTGAGCAGACCTTCAAGAACTCCCTGACCACCCTGCCCATGGGCGGCGGCAAGGGCGGCTCCGACTTCGACCCCAAGGGCAAGTCCAAC
>CACXFC010000242.1 GCA_902766835.1 uncultured Coriobacteriaceae bacterium
GGGTGTGCGTCTCCAGGAGAAGGAGCCGACCGCGGCAGACCTGGCGGCGTGCCAGGACATGTCGAGGACGTTCCTGCTCCCGACCGACGAGGCCACAGGTTATCGCAGTCGTGCATGGTCGCTTGGTTTGCAAGCGGCATGGCGAGTGCCGACGCCTACGATTGGCGCGGCGATTCGTATGGGGATCTGGCGCGGGCCCACGAGCTTTCCATCCCGATCGCCTAGCTAGGTGTGCTGGCAGCTCAGTCTTCGCTCTCCAGGAACGCACCACTCTGCCTGTCCCACAGGGTCTCGTACACGCCTCCCGCCCGGCTGAGCTCCTGGTGTGTGCCGTCCTCGACGATGTCACCGTTCTCGAGTACCACGATGCGGTCGAGCGATGCCACGGTGCTCAGGCGATGTGCGACGACAAGGGACGTGCGGCCAGCCATGAGGTTCTCGAGCGCTCCCTGCACGGCGGCCTCGGACTCGCTGTCGAGGGCGGAGGTCGCCTCGTCGAGCACGAGGATGGGGGCGTCCGCCAGGATGGCGCGGGCGATGGCGACGCGCTGGCGCTGGCCTCCGGAGAGCTTGACGCCACGCTCTCCGACTATGGTGTCCAGGCCTGCCGGCAGCCGGTCGATGAACTCGAGCGCGTTGGCCTGCGCGGCCGCGGCTCGGATCTGCTCGTCGGTGGCGTCGGGCCTGCCGTAGGCGATGTTCTCGCGGATGGACCGGTGGAAGAGCAGAGCCTCCTGCGGCACGTAGGCGACCTGCCGGCGGAGCGACTGCTGGGTGCAGCGGCTCACGTCCTGCCCGTCCACGAGCACGCGCCCCTCCTGCACGTCGGACAGGCGCAGCAGCAGCTTGGTGAGCGTGGTCTTGCCGCTGCCGCTGCGGCCCACCAGGCCCACGCGCTGGCCGGCCGGCACGTGGAGGTCCAGCCCGTCGAAGACGTAGTCGCCCTCGGCCGCGTCGTCGTAGCGGAAGCGGATGCCCTCGAAGTCCACCTCGCCCTCGCTCACCACCAGCTCCGGCGCCCCCGGCGCGTCCTCCACCAGGCGCGGCTCGTCGAGGATCTTGGTCATCGCGGCTGCCTCGCCGACGGCGCGGTTCATGCGCTGCATCATGGAGTTGATGTAGTTGAAGCGCATGCTCAAGTTGTAGGTGTAGGTGAACATCATCACCAGCGTGCCGGCTGAGATGCCGTACCATGCGTTGCCGCCCACCACAAAGATGCTGGTCACAAACATGATGAAGGTGATGAGCGTGCTGGTCATGGCGCCGCGGCGCATGGTGGCGTTCATGGAGATGCGCTCCTTGGCCATGGCCTCGCGGTCGGCCTCGTCGAAGAGGCCACGCTCGAAGTCCTCGCGCCCGTAGGTCTTGACGGCCAAGATGTTGGTCACCGCATCGGAGAGCACGCCCGACAGCTTGTTCTGCGCGGCGCTGGTAGCGGCCGAGAGCGGAAGAATCCGCTGGTACATGGTGTAGGCAACCACCACATACACTACCAGCATGGCAAACAAAACGCAGACGAACAGTGGGCTTGCCGGCCACAGCAGCACGATGGTGCACACGATGGAGGCGACGGTGGGGATGAGGCTGTATACCACCACGTCCACCAGTCCCACGTAGCCGCTCATGAAGCGGCTCGTCTGGCTCACGAGGCTCCCCCCAAAGCGACTGGTGTGGAAGGTCATCGACTGGTTGGAGAGCGTGTCGAAGCACAGGCGCGCCAGGTGATAATTCCCGTTCATCTCAAGCTGCATCACGCTCCAGTCCTGCAGCTTCGAGCAGGTCTGGCCCACGGCGTTGACCACCAAAAGCGCTATGACGTAGGGCGCGAACACCTCCCAGACCTGTGCGGCAGGCACGGGGTCGGCCGAGACGCGGTCCACGATGAGGCTCATGACCCAGGTGTTGGCGTAATTCAGCAGTGCGGTGTAGGCAATGCTGGTGAACACAGCCATGAAGGTGGCAAAGGGCTTCTTCTTGGTAACCCACCAGAACCAGTGGAGGGTACGGCGGATGGTGGAGCGCTTGAGCGGTCCAGTCTTGCGTTGTGACATGGGGTGACTTCCTGACTTATTCGAATGTGAGGTAGGCGCCCTTCATGGGCGAGGAGGCAAAGCGCGTGAACAGGCCGAGCGTGCCCTTGTCGTACTTGGCTGGCTTGGGTTCCCACTGTGCGCGGCGCTCGGCGAGGATGGCCTCCTCGAGCTCGGGGGAGAGCTCCCTCATCCGCTGACAGGCCAGTGTGGTCTCTGACATGCGCAAACCTCCCCTTGCACGTACATTTCGCAGACCTGATGATACGATATCCCCACCCGCCGCATACGTGAGGAGGCACCATGTCTGTGCTTGCGTTTGGAGAGCTGCTGCTTCGTCTTTCGCCGCCGAGCCACCTGCGCATCGAGCAGGCTCACACCTTTGATGCTCGTTACGGCGGGGCCGAGGCAAACGTTGCGGTTTCCATGGAGTTTGGCGCAAGTGTCCGCTTCATCGCCGTCGTGCGCGGACACGGGTGTGCCTCATGATTCGCGTGATGTGCGCGGGGGATGCCCCGGCGGTATGCAGCATCTTTGTGACGTCTCTGGGCTACGATGACTGCACGACGGATGTGGTGGGCAGGCAGATCGAGCGTCTGGCGGCCGACCCGCAACACATCGCCCTCGTCTGGACAGATGAAGAGACGGGCAAGGTGCAGGGATTCATACACGCCGAGCGCTACGATACGCTCCACAACGTAGGCGGATGGAACGTCATTGCCTTGGCCGTGGCCCTAGATGCACAGGGGAGGGGAATCGGTCGGGCACTGCTCAGTGCGTGCGAGGCAAAGGCGAAGGCGCGGGGCGGTACCTTCGTGCGCCTGAACTCCAGCATCAAGCGCACAGGTGCCCATAGGTTCTACGAGCAGGTGGGCTACGAAAGCAACAAGACGCAAAAGCATTTCATCAAGCGGCTGATCTGACAAAGCCTGGATGCAACACCGTTCGAAATCTTATGACATGGAGCCTGACGCTTGCGCTAAAGCATACGATAGACGCGTCAAGAGACTCGAACAGGGGGCATCGCCATGGAATACCTTTACGTCAACCACACCGACGACATGATACTGCGTGACTACCTCGCCTACGACCGCACGAAGTTCGCACTGCTGCGCACCTTCCTCTCAATAGCCCGCACCGCCCTCGGTCTGTTTGCCTCGGGCTTTGGCCTCATCATCGTCAAGGAGTCGCAGGCGCTCATCAATTTGGGCTACGTGTTGTGTGGCTTTGCCGTGTGTGTGCTGGTGGCCGGCGTCATCTATAGCGTCCGGGCAAAGGTGCGCCTCGATGGCCTTGGAAAGAGCCCCGCACTCAGCGAATAGCACGTTGCCTGTTGTATCCTATGACACAACGGGCAAGGCACATGACGAGAGGGGCACGCATGATTCGAGCAATACTGCTGGACATCGACGGCACGCTTACCAACGACGAGAAGCAGATTACCCCGCGCACGATCGAGGCGCTCAAAGCCGCGCAAGACAAGGGGGTCGTGCTGGTGCTGGCGTCTGGCAGGGCAGATGTGGGCCTGCACAGGTTTGCCGATGCGCTCGACATGAAGAATCACGGCGGTGTCTTCGTTGCCTTCAATGGGGCAAAGTCGCTCAACTACCAAACGGGCGAGGCCTACTTTGAGCAGGCGATGACGGTTGAGCAGGGCAAGCGCGTGCTGGAGCACATGAAGAACTTCGAGGTGGCCTCGTGCATCGACTACGGCCCCTACATGCTCACCAACGACGCCTACTTCACCATCGAGCGCGATGGCGCGCCCTATTACATCGTTGACTACGAAGCCCACGGCAACGGCTTTTTGGTGCGTGAGGAGGCCGACCTGGCGGCCAAGGTTGACTGGGGCATCAACAAGATCCTGAACGCGGGCGAGCCGGCGTACCTGCAGGAGCACTGGCAGGAGATGTACGCTCCCTTCGAGGGCGAGCTGAGTGCCATGTTCACGGCTCCCTTCTACTATGAGTTCACGCCGCTCGGCGTGGACAAGAGTCGTGCCCTGCGTGAGACCTTCGCCGCCCTGGGTATTGACCAGAGCGAGATCATCGCCTTTGGCGATGCGCAGAACGACCGCACCATGCTCGAGTGGGCAGGCATTGGCGCGGCCATGGGCAACGCGGTAGACGAGGTCAAGGCCGTGGCAGACTACGTGACGCTCTCAAACAACGAGGACGGCATCGCCGCGGCGCTTGAGAAGCTTTGCCCGGAGCTGGTTGCCTAACGATCTTGAGTCGTTTAGGCCACACTTGGCATCCGGCAGGGTGACATCTGGGGCAACTAAGGGACACGCCCTTTTTTGCCCCGCGGGGCAAAAAAGGGCGTGTCCCTTAGTTGCCCCAGTTTTTCGGTCAAACGGGTTGAAGGGTCACATCCCTCGCGCGGGGATGCGACCCTCTAAAAGTGAGGGAACCCATATGCTTTCATTCGTGAACGACTACTCAGAGGGCGCACATCCTGCGATTCTCGATGCGCTTGTGCGTACCAACTACCAGCAGGAGCCCGGGTATGGGGACGATGCCTTCTGCACTTCGGCGCGCGAGAAGATCCGCCTTGCCTGTGGCGACCCCACAGCCGACGTGTTCTTCCTTGCGGGTGGCACGCAAACGAATCAGGTTGTGATAGACACGATGCTCGCTCCCTACGAAGGTGTGGTGGCTTGCGAGACCGGCCATGTGGCCCAGCACGAGGCAGGTGCCATCGAGTACACGGGCCACAAGGTTCTCACGCTTCCGCAGCACGAGGGCAAGATGTGCGCCCGCGAGCTGGACGACTTCGTGGCGACCTTCTTTGCCGATGGCAACCACGACCACATGGTCTTCCCAGGCATGGTCTACATCTCGCATCCAACCGAGTATGGAACCCTGTACACGCTTGCCGAGCTGGAGGCGCTTCACGAGGTCTGTGCGCGCTGGAAGCTGCCGCTGTTCATGGATGGCGCGCGCCTCGGCTATGGCCTGGTGACCCCGGGGACCGACGTGACGCTTGAGGATGTGACTCGCCTGACCGATGTCTTCTACATCGGAGGCACCAAAGTGGGGGCGCTTCTCGGCGAGGCAGTGGTGTTCCCGCGCTCTGGCATGCCTGCGCACTTCCTGACCATGGTGAAGCAGCACGGCGCGCTGCTTGCCAAGGGGCGCGTGGTGGGCGTGCAGTTTGACACGCTGTTTACCGACGAGCTCTACACCTCTATTGCGCGCAACGCCATTGCCTGCGCAGACGTGCTGCGCGCGGCGTTTGCCGAGCGAGGCTACACCTTCCTGGTGGAGAATCCCACCAACCAGATTCTGGTGGTGCTGGAAAACCAGCGGCTTGCCGAGCTGGAGCAGCAGGTTGCCGTGAGCTTCTGGGAGAAGGTGGACGACACGCATACCGCCGTGCGCTTCGCCACGAGTTGGGCCACCAAGATGGAAGACGTAGAGGCGCTGATAGAGCTTCTGTAGACTGCCAGCACGCTACTCCGACCGAAATTAGGGGACACGCCCTGGGGTGTTGCTACCCGATGCGTTCGGTCTTGTAGATGAAGCGCACCGAGCCTGACTGGCCGTCGAGCTTTCCCGAGAACGTGTCGTACTCGCTGGCGGTGTCGCGCAGCGCCTCAAGGCGATCGGAGATGCCTGCAAAGCTGTCGTCCAGTTCGTTCAAGCCGTCGATGACCTTGTTGATCCCCTCGTCATTGAAGGCGGTCAGCCCGTCGTGTAGCGCGCTGGTGCCTTCGCCGGTTGCCTGCAGCGCGCTCGTAAGTTGCCCGACGCCATCTCCGAGGGCATTGACACCCTCCACTACCTGCGGCGCCGTGGCCGAGAGCCCGCCAAGGCCATCGGCAAGCGCTCCGGCACCGCCGGCTGCTCCGGAGAGGCCGGTGGAGAGTGCCTTCAGACCGCCGGACAGTTGCTCGGCGGTGCCTGCCGCGCCGGATATGGCCTGCGACGAAGTGTCAAGCGCGGCCGCCGCCTCGCCAATCCGGTCATGCGCGTCCTGCGCCGCGGTGCCAACACTGCCCGTGCCAGCGTTCTCGAGCGCGGTGGTCGCGGTGCTGAGGGCGTCAAGGCTTTCCTGCGCGATGGCTATGCCCGCAAGCTGCTCCTGCGCCTGGGCAACGGACTCCTTTGCCGTGGCGAGTGCGGCTTTCTGCTCTTCCGTCCACGTTGAGGTGTCTACCGCGTCCAGTGCCTTCAGGGCATCGGAGACCTCGGCAAGCTCGGTGGCAACGGGCTCCTTGGACGTCTCAAGTCCGTCGCGCGTGCTGGTGGCGGCATCGCGTGCCGAGCGGGCGGCGGAGGCGGCATCAGACAGGGTTGTCTCGGCCGCGCTCTGAAGCGCCGTCACCGCCCCATCTGCCGTGCCCAGTGCGCCCTTGGCACCGTCTATGCCCACGGCGGCCGAGTCTATGCCCGCAAGCCCTGCGGAGGCCTGGGCGAGCATGTCGGCCGTAGACTTTGCCTGACCAAGGGCGTCTCGCAGCTCCGTAGCTCCTGTTGCCAGGGCCTGCATGCCCGAGGGCAGTGCCGCTATCTTTTCCTTGAACTCGGCGATGCCTGCCCCCACCTTGCCCGATCCGTCGGCAATCTGGTGGACGGTCGTATCCAACAGGGAGGCTCCGTCTATGAGCTGGTTCATTGCATCGGTGAGGGCATCGGTGCCCTCGCCCAGCTCATCGGGGCCAAACTTCAGGTCATCCGACGAAAGGTCGCCGAAGAGCTCAGGCGTCACCACCGCGTAGATGGGGTCGAGCGCAAGCTCGGTAACGTCGGCCTCAATCTGCAGGTATTCGGGGATGTCGAGGTCGATGTCCTCGTCAGAAAGGTCGAGGCTCTGCTGCAGGCCGGGCATGGCCATGCCCACCACTGCCAAGCCGCCCTTGTCGTCGATGAGCTTTCCGTTGGTGACTGCCACATTCGAGAAGATGTCGCTGTCGAGCATGGCAACCGTCATGCAGAGGAAGGGCGTCTTTACCTCGCGCTGGGAACCCTCGATGGTCTTGGTTGCCACCGAGTCGTTTTGGTAGTCGATGCGCATCACGAGGTGACCGCTTGCGCCTGCGAGCTCGCTCGGCTTTGCCGGCGTTCCGTCGAGGGTGTACGAGACACGGACGGAAACGGGAGGCTGCTGGGAGCTCGTGCCCTTGTAACCCACCTGCTTGCCATTGGTTGTCCAGGTGAGGGTGCCATCGCCGTTGACCTTAAAGCTCTGGTCCTCGTCGGTGGCGCTTATGCCGGTGAGGTTCGAGCGGTCGTCAATGCGGTCTGCCTTGTCATCGTTGGAAAGCAGGTCCTCGACGGTGACGGACGAGACGGCGCCCTCCGCATTGGTCTGCACGTGAACGGTCTCAGACTTCATGACCTTCGACGCTGCGTAGGCGAAGGTGGGGGAGAGGGGCGAGGTGGCAAGGGCGACGGCCACTAAAACGCCGCCTATCCTGCACCAGCTTGGACGAGTGTTGCGCATCTGTGCTCCTAACGCGTGCTTTCGGCAAAAAAGTTTACCACTTATAACACTTGTTAAGTTGCACGGGGTAAATATACACGCGACTTTATGAGCGCCCTGTGCCCACTCTCCGATGCGGTCCCAATTATGTCGGTCCAACGTGTCATGATTGCGTAAGCACAACCATTCGCAACGGGAGCAGAGCTACTATGCAGTCAACCTTCTTCGCCATCGTCTCGCGCATGAAGCACATCGAGCGCTGGGCGCTCATGCGCAGCACCCGCCCCGAAAACCTCAGCGAGCACTCGCTCGAGGTGGCCATGATCGCCCATGCGCTGGCAACCATTGGCAACGTTCGCTATGGGAAGCAGCTCGACGCAAGCCGGGCGGCGCTCATCGGGCTCTATCATGATGCGTCTGAGATCATCACGGGGGACATGCCCACGCCGGTCAAGTACCAGAACAGCCGCATCCGTGACGCATACAAGGAAGTTGAGCACGAGGCGGAGCGCACGCTTCTCTCTACGCTCCCCGACGACCTGCGCCCCACCTACGAGGAGCTGTTCTCCCAAGATGGGTCGAAGGGGGATGCTTACCTCTGGCGTCTGGTGAAGGCGGCCGACAAGCTAAGCGCGCTGATCAAGTGCGTGGACGAGGCACAGGCGGGCAACGCCGAGTTCAAGACGGCCGAGGCCTCTACTCGCAAGCGGGTGGAGGAGCTGGCCGAGGAGCTGCCCGAGGTGAGCGACTTCCTGCAGGAGTTCTTGCCACCGTATGGAAGTACGCTCGACGAGCTGTTGTAACCTATCTGAGTGGTTTACGCGTGGCCGCACGGCCGCATAAGGAAAGGAAGTCACCATGGATCTTGATATTCGCCGCGTCATCAAAAGCGTGCCCAAGGACCATGGTCCGGAAGATCTGAAGCCGCTGTGGACTCCTTGGGGCGAGACGATGGGCGAGGTCGCCTACACGAGCCATCCGCGCCCCCTGCTGGCGCGCGACACCTGGCAGACGCTCGATGGCTGGTGGGAGTGTGCGTTCGAGCCCTGCGCACAGGCGGCGCGGGCATGGCGCGACGCCGAGCCCCCCGCCGCCTTTACCCAGCGCATTCGCGTGCCGTTCTCGCCTGAGGCAGCGCTCTCCGGCGTGGGGCGCCAGCTGCAGCCCAACGAGCTTTTGTGGTATCGCCGCACCTTCCAGATGCCCGAGCTGCCCAGCCGTGGTGCATGTGTGCTGCACTTCGATGGCGTGGACTTTGCCTGCGCCGTGTATGTCAACGGCAGCAAGGTCGCCGAGCACGAGGGTGCCTACCTTCCCTTTGAGGCCGACATCACCCACCTGCTGGTTGAGGGCGACAACACGCTGATGCTTTGCGTGTACGACCCAAGCGAGACGGGCACGCAGCTGCGCGGCAAGCAGCGCCTCAAGCGCGGCGGCATGTGGTATACCGCGCAATCGGGCATCTGGCAGTCGGTGTGGCTCGAGCTCATGCCCCGAACGCATGTGGAGGAGCTGCTGCTGGAGCCCGATGTGACAACGGGCGAGCTGATCGTGTCGGTGCGGGCAAACGGCATTGCCATGCTGAGCGTCGACGTGCTTTCCGGCGGGGAAGTGGTGGCCTCGGGCATCCAGTCGCGCCGCGTGGGCGGGCGCATGACCCTCTCGCTTTCCGTGCCAGACTATCACCTGTGGACCCCCGACGATCCCGCGCTGTACGACGTGGTAGCTACCTACGGCGACGATGTGGTGCGCAGTTACGTGGCATTTCGCACGGTGGGCCTCGAGGCCGACGAGCAGGGTGTCCTGCGGTTCTGCCTCAATGGCCAGCCCCTGTTCCTGCGCGGTCTGCTCGACCAAGGCTATTGGCCCGACGGCCTTCTTACGCCCCCTTCGCAGGAGGCAATGGCATTCGACCTGCGTGCCGTGCGCCGGGCCGGCTTCAACATGGTGCGCAAGCACATAAAGGTGGAGTCCGAGCGCTTCTATGCGCTCTGCGACCAGATGGGCGTGTTGGTGATGCAGGACATGCCTAGCGGAGGCGACCTGCCCTCCGACCGCTGGGCGCGCGACCTCCCCACGCTGTGGCGCAGGTCTTGGCATGCGCAGCGCGACGACACCGCCAAGGGTCGCGAGCGTCTTGGTGCCGCCGACGAGGCCTACCGTGACGAGTGGCTGCGGACCTGCGAGGACGTGGTCCAGCGGCTGTCCGCCCATCCCTGCATTGTCAGCTGGGTGCTCTTCAACGAGTCGTGGGGCCAGTTCGACTCGGCAAAGGCCACGCAGTTGGTCTGGGACCTCGATGCAACCAGGCCCGTGGTCTCTACCAGCGGCTGGTACGACCAGGGCTGCGGCGACTTCCATGCCGTGCACAACTACTTCCGCGGCATGCACATGTTCGACGACCCCTTCGCCCCCACGGGCAAGCGTGGCGTTCGTGCGCAGATATACGGCGAGTTTGGCGGGCTTACCTGGACGGTGCCCGAACACGCCTCGCTCGACCACTCGTATGGGTATGCCGAGTTCGAGACCTTCGGACAGTGGAAGGCAGCCCTGCACGAGCTGATTGCCAGCGTCGATGCGCTTGAGGCACAAGGGCTTTCCGGTTTCGTGTACACGCAGCTCACCGACGTGGAGGAAGAGACCAACGGCCTGCTCACCTACGACCGGCGCGTGGACAAGCTAGAGGCATAGGGCAGCAGAGCGGTGTGCCCTCGTGCGCGCTGACTCATCTGCAGTTTCAAGCTGTGTCCCCTACATGCCCTGCTGTGGGAGCAGCTTGGCATCCATTACACTGTTGATGAATAAGGGTTAGGCTGAGAAGGAGCTTCAATGGCAGAGTTCGTGTACCATTTACCGCTTCTAGAAAACAGCTGGTAGTAGGCTTAAAATGTTTTAATCGTAACAAACTACCAGATAAACTTATGGCACAATCTATGGCACAAAAGAGAGCCGTAGGGGTGTGATGGAAGTGTTCTACACAGGTGCAAGTTTGAAGCAAATGCACGATCGGAAGGGCAAGCCGTGGCGCGGAACCTTGCAGTACAAGGATCCCGAAACGCTCAGGTGGAGACAGATCACCAAAGTCTTTCCTGATTGCAAGTACAAGAGCGAAGCCAAAAGGGCTTTGGCTGACTGGCAAGCCGAAATGGAAGAAAAGGCAGCTCTTAGAGACACGGGAAGAACAGTCGAGACAGTCATTCGCGGATATCTGTCGAACCAAAGGAGCCTGAACAGGATCAGCGTAGTAACCTACCAGAACTCTTTGCGGCTAGCTGAGACGATCATCTTTCCTAGGATCGGTAAGAAGATCTTTATCGATCTGACGAAGCTAGAAGTCCAGAAGTTCGTGAACGATCTATCGAAGAAGGGCTACAAGCCTAGTTCTGTACGCACAATCTTTGCCATAGTTTCAAAGACTTACAAGGACTCATTTAGGCGTGACGAAGTTCTGAAGGATCCAACGAAGGGTGTGGAGCTACCAAGAAATCTCAAGGGACAGATTAACTATCTTGGAGCTGAAGGAAGGCGCAAATTCCTTGCACTAATGACTGGATCGAGCATCTTCTACCTACCGACTATGATCGCCTATTACAGCGGCATGAGAGCGGGTGAGATCTGCGCTTTGCAATGGAAGGATATCAACCTTGCAATTGGCACGATCAATATTACAAAGACGGCGAAAGACTACCGCACGGACTCAGGCAGGCATGAGGTGGAGATCTCTAACCCGAAGACTCCCAAGAGCGTAAGAACTATCCCAATAATCGATGAACTGGGCAAGATTCTTAAGGACGCGGCGAAAGATGCGAAGCCAAAGCCTACAGACTACGTGATCGAGTGGAGAAACCCTAGGCTCTTGTGCTCAAGCTTTCAGAAGTGGGCTACAAGAAACGAGGTAGCAGGAGAAGCGGGTAAGCCAATCACAATGCATGGTCTGAGACACACTTTTGCAACCTTGGGTGTGCAAAGCGGCATGGATATCAAGAGCCTTTCATCCATCCTTGGGCACAGCAGCACGGCAATGACTCTAGACACGTACGCAAGCGACGATGAGCAAGCAAAGCGTTTTGCGATGAACAACCTATCTAGGTTCTTTCAGAACGAGAGTGAGAATGATCTTTGATGGACTATCTAGAGTGGATGAAACTACAAGAGAGCATGATCAGCTATGCGGAACAGTTGCGTGAGAAGATCAGCTTTATCGACCCTGAAGGAAGGCGCAAGCTGGATCCGTACTACTTCCTTTCTGGTGAGGTTGCCGCCTACAAGCTTCTAAGCTCTTGGATCAACTCCATGAGAAGGGGAAACGACGTTGTAGATGAGAGGGTAGGAGATCTAGTAGACCTGATCAGGAAGTTGGTCGAAGAGGATTACGAAGACTATCAGATCTACGAAGCGGAAATAAGCATGCCACTTTGGTATGAGCTTATGAAGGGCTTCAGTGGTGATGCATTATCTAACTTCAATTCAGAGATCCTAGTGCTTGCAAGTATTGCGGAAGTGAGATCTGGAATCTCGCCTGAGAACACGATTATTTGCACAATGACCGACGATGAGCTAACAGACGCAAATCTTGTTTCCTATGCGTATAGCCTAGTTCATGACTACCTGTTAGGATTGTCGAGGGAAGATTTAGAGTCGTTCGCACAAAAGGGCTTTGGCCTGAATGCGGAAAAAGGCGAACTCTACAAGCTTCACTTCAACTTATTCCAATAGAAGAGAAAGGGCTATGGGAATGAATAAGAGCGAAGCACAGGCTAAGCTAAGGGAACTTGCACGTGAGATTGGTGATTTCGACTTGTATGATGCAGCACAGGACACAGATCTTGCCTTCAGTCTTCTAGAAAAGAAGTTTGAAGATGCGGCAACACCTATTGTCGAGATTTCGGGCAAGCAACTCACAAACAAGAGTTGCTTTAAGAAGAATGCCGACAGAAGAAAGTTCCTTCAGAGGGTGATTCGCAAAGAGACCAATGATGAGTTCAAGGTCTTGTATGAACAGGAACTAGAGCTAATTGAGACTTATGCGTTTCTTGCTTTGGAGTATCTGTTTGGTGAGATTGCCACAAAGTAGCCTTTATCAGGTCTTTACCGTTGGATGGTCGAGTTGCCGTCTAATGGAAATAGCACCTCTTTTCATGCTACAATCCACATAACCACAACCGCGGGAACTTGTCTGTAAAGGCAAGTGTTCGCATCTTTGACAATCCAGCTAGCTACCACCTTGGAGGGCACTCCTGCCTTTCGGGTGAATGCTAGCTGTTAAAGCTGCGAACGCTCGCGGTTGTGGTGACTGTGGTTGGAGTGTCCTCCAAAATGGTCTCGCACCCCTTCCATGGTGAATGTCGGAGTTCCTTGGAAGGAGTCGCTATGAGTGGTTCTAACAACAGCGGTTGCAGCCTCGTAATTCTGGTCGCGCTGGGGGTCTTTTTGGGCCTCGTGCTCTTTGCTGTGGGATAACGCATGACAAAGGGCAGGGAAGGCTATGAAATACTATTAGACGCAACCATACTACTGGTGTATCTAATAAACAAGAATAGCGACATTCTGTATGGAATCCTTCCCCGCCCGTTCATGCGTAACCATTTCAATGATCTGTTGGCAGGCTGCTTGTTTCCTTCATATGTCAACATCGTGCTAAGGACTGCCAGATTTGATTATCAGATAGACAGTCTACTTAGTGTCCTGATCACAGAAATGGTATGCAGCTTGTTCTGGGAAGTACTTGCGCCGCTGTATCTAGCTAGAAGTACGTGTGATCCTATAGATGTTATCTGCTACATATTAGGTGGAATGTTGTATCTCATGTTCATCCTTATTGTTTCAAATAGAAGGGATTGCCAACAATGACAGACAACGATAACAAGAGCGAGAATAGTATCGGCATGTACATTGCTCTGCTTATCATTTTTCTTCTGATTGGCTTTATCAGCAACAGCTGCAACGCACGCTCAAAGCAACGATCCTATACACCCATGACTGATGATGAGAGGGTCGAGTTCTTCAACAACATATCTGACCCCAGCACACCAGAAGGCAAATGGTACGAGGAAACGTATGGGGACTGAGTCTCTGAACTTTGGAGAACGGCTGGATGCCTACGCAGGGCATCCAGCTCGCCCACCTATTCACGGACAATCCCACGCTCTTTCGCGTACTTGTAGAAGACCGCGCGGCTGATCCCAACGATCGAGCAGATATCGTTAACGCTCTTGTCGGTGTTCTGGTAGAGATCGAAGGCGGTTGCGAGCTTGTCTTCGCTGACCTTTGACCTACCGCCACAACGCCCGTCCTTCTCGCGCTTGATTCTCTGGCCCTCAGCCCTTCTCTCTGCCAAGATCTCGCGTTCGTACTGAGCAAAGCAAGCGGTGATCCCAAAGAAGAGACGGCCTGTAGCCGTGCGCGTGTCGCATTCGCCTTCTTTGAGGGAAACGAGAGCCACGCCCTTTTCGTTAAGGGTATTGCACAGGCTGAGAAGATCAGAGAGGTTGCGGGAAAGACGGCTGAAGGATTCGATATAGAGTTCGTCACCCTCAGAGAGAACAGAGAGAAGCTTCTTAAGTTCAGCGCGGTTTGTGTCTTTGCCGCTCTTCTTTTCGCTGTAGATGTTATCAGCGGGAATGCCCAACTGATCAGCCATCTTCAGTTGGCGTGCAAGGTTCTGGCCCTGAGAAGAGACGCGGGAATAGAAGAACTTGGACATTTGGAACCCCCAAAAGGTCGATGTTTTGTCGTTCAACTGTATTTTAACGTAGACAAACAAAAAAGACAATATAGACAGTCAAAAAAGACAATCTTTTTTCTCAGCCCTAGCGGTCTACCTTGGCTTAGCCCTTGCGTCTATTTTCGTAGAGCAAAAAAGACAGTCCTTGCAACGCGTAACGACAAAAAGTTGGGTCAACTTGAATGATCCGAAAGCCACAAAAACCATTTCTCAGTGAAGCCAAGAGTAAAGAAAGATCAGGGCTGTAGGGGTCTGCGGCCCTGCTTTTCTTTTGGCTGTTTTGTTTGAAAAATCCTTTGAAGAAAGAAGGTCTGGATATGACGAAAGAAAAGAGAGTGGATCGATCAAAGTACTTTTCCCATTTGGGCGTAGAGATCCCGCGCGATCAGCACGACAGAATCAGGGCGATAGCCAAGAGTAAAGAGATCTCGATCAGCCAACTTGTGCGGCGTGCGCTGAATGAGTACTTGGCTAAGTGCTAAGGGGTGATCACCTTGGCTTCAAAGTATTTGAGTGAATCGGATTTGGAGCTAAGCCAATGGGATCGAGAAAGAGAGATCGGATTGATAGCCGTCCCGTGCGGCCTAGGTAAGACGTATGCAAGCGTTCATTGGTTGTGAAGGATCCTAGGGATTGATCCTAAAGAAACGCTGTTGCTATCGCCTAGACGTGGGATCAGGAAACAGACGCTTGATAGCTACCCCGATCAGGTTGAGCGATTCACGGTCAGCGGATCAGCCTTTTCTAGCAAAGTTCAGATCGAGACGGTTCACAAGATCGGCTGTTGGTATCGCTTGGATTATGCCTACCCCAAACCTAGGCTTGTGATCATCGATGAATTTCACACCCTGTTTAGCGAAACCCACTTTGCTAGGGATCTGATCTATTTCTATCAGCAGCTTCTAGAGTGGATCGATGATCCTAGCGTTACCCTGATCGCCCTAACGGCCACGACAACGCTACCCCTAGAGTTTGTGAACCAACAGCCCTTCAAGGGCTTTGAATGGCTCTATCAGAGCTTTCAAGGATTTAGGATCCGCAAGATATCTAGGGATCTTGATCCGCCTTACAAAGCGCAAGTTGTGCAGATCGAGAGCGGCAAGAGCCTAGAGACAGTTCTTAGACAATGCCCCGCAAGCCCCGATAACAAACAGCTTGTTTTCGTGCGGGGAACAGCCGCAAAGCTTGTTAGCTTGGCTGAGAGTGAGGATCGATCTAGTTGGCTTTGCTCTGAAGAATCCAAGAGAGAAGTAAATGGTATCAAGGCGGCTGATCTGATGGATCAGGATCATCTTTCATCGATTCTTAGCGGCTACCTACCTGAGACAGTAGATCGGATCTATCTAACTAGCGCCTATCGTGAGGGGATTAACATCCACGATGAAGCGGTGCAGGAAGTAATTATCGAGGGTGCAAGTGATATCGAGCTGATTCAGGCGTTAGGGCGTGTGCGGCACCCGATCAAACGTCTGATCATCGTCATTGATGCCCGCAAGTTTCAGAACGGTGATCGAAAGATCAGAGAAGCGCTTGATCTGTTGGATAGCGGGGATCTAGAAGCTTATTACAAAAGGCAAGAGAAGCAGGATTTAGAAGGTTTTGAAGGCGAGAGAGTGCCCAACTTAGTCTTTAGGAACAAGTACACAAGGGAACTGAGGTTCAACTACCTAGCGCTTTGCTTTTGGTTATTTGACTACTACAGTTCAGCTTGTGCCACTCAGCAGGATTGGAAAGAGATCGAGCTATCAGGGCGATTGTTTCCTAGCAAGAGAGATTACTTCAGCAGGATCCTAGATCCCTACTCTGAAGGGCCTATCACCTATGACCTGATCAGCTTTGGAAAGCCTAGTGTAGATCGAGAGAATGCGGAAAAGCTAGAGCGCTTCGATTGGAAAGCCTGAAGCGGAAAAGAGTTGTGCGCAAAGAGCGATCTAGCCTTAGAGTTTGTAAGCGCTTTGGATTTGCATAACGCAAGCGACTATTCGCAAATGGCACTATCAGGGATCTATGACAACTTTCCTAAGTACTTTGTAAGAAAGCACAGAGTTAAGAAAAATGGAAAGAGAAAAGTAGTTTATGAATTGGCTTAGCCTTTGCGGTGCAAAGGCCATTTTTCCAACCAATTTTCCTATGGGATATTAAGAAGTTTGGTTGGAAAAATGGCCTTTCATTCGCAATATCTGATCCAAAAGAAAAGAGTTTTCAGGATAAAAAATATATTTTATAATTAAATTAAGAAAAGAAATCAGGCCTGAAATCAAAGATCTATTAAGGAAACTACGTTTCCCTTAGCTTCGCTTGCTTCGCAAGCTTGCTAATTCCTTTCCTTGTGTCGGTTGCTGCGCAACCGCCACGCCTTTTCAAGAGAAAAGAGGTTTTAGAAATGAATGAAGAGAGATTCAAGATAACGATCTATGCAGATGGTAAGACGCTTGAAGTGCTCGATCTGATCTCTGATTGATCGGATCTAGGGATCGAGGAAACGGCTTCCTTACTTTTGGCGCATTCGACCGAAAGAATCAGCGATCTTTACAGGGCAATTTCTGCAACGGCCCTAGGAGGTGATCGCTAATGAATTTGGTTCAGAGCATGGAAAGCTGGTATCTCGCAAGGGATAAGCAGCATCATCTATTGGGCTTAGCCAAGAGCCAACTAGAAGCGGCCTATGCGGCTGGAATTAATGACGCTAGTTTGGGCAACTACCTAACCAACAAATACTCTTTCTTGGCTAGTGATCTTCGCAAGTTCAGCCACTTTGAAGGGATCACATCAGCAGAGATCGAAAGACGGTTTGCGGACGATATCGATCACATCCACCACAAGCTAGAGAGCGATATCAGAGCCAATCAGGCGGATCAGGCTACAGATGAAGCTACGTTCAATGACGTTGTGTTGTGGCCTTTGGTTAAGGAAGAGCTAGAACAGATCGCCCCGCCTGAAGTTGTGATAGCGCTCGATCTGAAGGCGTAGGAGCCTTTCTAAGGGCCTAGAAGTGCGGGGATCGATATCTAAGACGTTGGGATAGAAGGCACCCCGAAAACAGGCTTAAAAGTGCTCTAGTGATATTTTTTGACAGCCTGAGAGGGTTTTTGGTGCATGCTTGATGCTATTGCCCCAAACGTACCCCGCCCCCTACAATTAAATGCATGGGTTCTGTTGTGGCTCACGTAACGACGAAAGTACAACAAATGATGGATAGATCCCAATCATCCCGAACAATCCGAAAAGATATGTGGCACATATCTATGGCACACTAATAGAAAGTGCAGGTAAAAGGCTTATGGCAGAGTTCGTGTACCAGATGTACAAGGCCCGCAAGGCTGTGGGAGACAAGGTCATCCTCGACGACGTGACGGTCGGCGTGTACCCGGGCGCCAAGATTGGCGTCGTAGGCCCCAATGGCATGGGCAAGTCGACGCTGCTCAAGGTTATGGCAGGGCTTGAGGACGTCTCCAATGGCGAGGCGCGTCTGTCGCCGGGATACACCGTGGGCCTGTTGCAGCAGGAGCCGCCGCTCGACGAGGACAAGACCGTGGGGCAAAACGTCGAGCAGGCCTTTGCGGACATCATCGCCAAGGTGGCTCGCTTCAACGCCATCAGCGAGGAGATGGCCGACCCAGATGCCGACTTCGACGCCCTGATGGCCGAGATGGGGCAGCTCCAAGACGAGATTGACGCCGCCAACGGGTGGGATCTTGAGAGTCAGCTGAGCCAGGCCATGGACGCCCTGCAGTGTCCCGACCCCGACACACCGGTGAGCGTTCTGTCTGGTGGCGAGCGCCGTCGCGTGGCGCTGTGCCGCCTGCTGCTTGAGGCGCCCGACCTGCTGCTGCTCGACGAGCCGACCAACCACCTGGATGCCGAGTCGGTCCTTTGGCTCGAGCAGTTCCTGCATCGCTACCCCGGTGCGGTCATGGCAGTCACGCACGACCGCTACTTCCTCGACGACGTGGCCGAGTGGATCTGCGAGGTCGACCGCGGCCAGCTCTATCCCTACGAGGGCAACTACTCCACCTACCTCGAGAAGAAGGCCGCGCGCCTCGAGCTGCAGAGCCAGCAGGACGCCAAGCGCGCCAAGAAGCTCAAGCGCGAGCTTGAGTGGGTGCGCAGCGGCGCCAAGGCCCGTCAGGCAAAGGGCAAGGCCCGTCTGGCTCGCTACGAGCAGATGGTGGCGGAGGCGGCGGCATCGAAGAAGCTCGACTTCTCCGAGATTCAGATTCCTGCTGGTCCGCGCCTCGGTGCCAAGGTGCTTGAGGCCGAGCACCTGCGCAAGGGCTTTGGCGAGCGCGTGTTAATTGACGACCTCACCTTCAGTCTGCCGCGCAACGGCATCGTGGGCATCATTGGCCCCAACGGCGTGGGCAAGTCCACGCTGCTCAAGACCATCGTGGGCCTCGAGCCCATCGATGGGGGCACCCTCGAGGTGGGCGAGAGCGTCAAGATTTCCTACGTCGACCAGATGCGTGAAGCCATCGACCCGAACAAGACGCTGTGGGAGGTGGTCTCTGACGGCAATGACTACATTCAGGTGGGCGATACCGAGATTCCCAGCCGCGCCTACGTGGCGAGCTTTGGCTTCAAGGGGCAAGACCAGCAGAAGCGCGCCGGCGTGCTCTCGGGTGGCGAGCGCAACCGCCTGAACCTCGCGCTTACGCTGAAGCAGGGCGGCAACCTGCTTCTGCTGGACGAGCCTACCAACGACCTCGACGTCGAGACGCTCGAGAGCCTGGAAGACGCGCTCGAGCGCTTCCCGGGCTGCAGCGTGGTGGTGAGCCACGACCGTTGGTTCTTGGACCGCGTGGCCACGCACATCCTTGCATGGGAGGGCGACGACGAGAATCCTGGACGCTGGTATTGGTTTGAGGGCAACTTCGAGAGCTACCAGGCCGACCGCGAGAAGCGCCTGGGTCCCGAGGCAAGCAAGCCCCACCGCCTGCACCGCAAGCTCACCCGTAACTAGCTGTTGCGCGCACTGCAGGAAATTAAGGGACACGCCCTTTTTGCCCCGCGTGGCAAAAAGGGCGTGTCCCCTAGTTCCTAGGCGTGAGTAGCTCCTCGAGGGGTAGGGCGTCTGGGCCCCAATAGCCCAGCTCAAGACCGCGCTCGTAGATTCCATAGGCCTGCGCGTAGTAGCCATACGAGTTGAAGTGGGTCCAGTCGTACCTCAGCTTGGTGGAGATACAACCCTTGTCTGCCATCGCGCGGTCGGCCCTGTTCCGCTTCAGGCCACACACATCCAGCCCGTGCTCTATGAGGTAGACGCGCATGTTGATGAAGTGGTCGCCAAACTCCTTGCGCAGCGCTGCCTCCCAGGCCGTCTCGCCAGGACCGGTACCCGGCGCGAATGGCTGCTGGCGCAGGTCTGCGATGGAGGTTCCCGGGTCGTCGGTGTCACCGATTATGAGATAGTCCTTGCAGCCGGAGTGCTCGATCATGGCCCGATACTGCTTGATGAGGCGCTTGTACCTGTTGGCCCAGCCCCCGTTGCTGCCAATCTCAAGAATGAGGATGTCGCCGGGGTGCTGCTCTCCCTCGTGTGCGATGCGCGGCAGGAAGACCTCAAGCGGGCTGCGCAGCTCCTCGATGGAGAGGCCTCCCTGCATCAGGGCGATCTCTTCGGAAGTCGCACCTGCGATGCCAAAGTTGAAGGTCTTGAGGCCGGTCAGCTCCTGCAGGATCTGGGGATAGGCCTTGAAGCTGATGTTGTTCTTCTGCCCGCCCTTCTTGATGGTGGCAAGACCTGCGCCCACGCCTTCGGTCATGCTGTCGCCCCAGCAGACGATCTCGCGCGAATCGGTTTCGGATACGCCCTCGTAGCTCTGGTTGGCATGCTCGCGCAGGGCGTCGTACAGGTCGTTGTAGCCACGCTCGCGCGGGAAGCGGTCGTAGCGCTCTACCTGGTTCCAGGGAAGGCCGGAGATGTCCACCTTTTCCTGGGCGGTCTCCCCTGAGGCTTTGTCGTCTGCAAAGCGAGCGACCGCAGGTACGGGAGCGCCAAGCGCAAGACAGAGCGTGGCGCCAAGCAGCGCCTGCGCCCACAGCAACCCTGAGCGTCTCACCGTCATTTCTCCCTTGCAGATTTGTCGAGCCTTGCGCGTGCGATCGCCTATAGGGTATCGCTTTCCCAGATTTCGTTCTTGAACGACTCGACCTGCTCGAGCCAGGCATCGGTATCGCCTTCGGCGTAGCTTGCGGCGCCTTCGGGGGTGATGTCGTATCCGTAGCCCTCGGCCAGGCCCTTAACGTGGGCCCGAATGGCCTCGTTCCAGTTGGGCCACTCCGTATCGCCCCAGCCCCATGCGTTGTAGGCGTGATAGCAAACCATGCCCGACTGGCTTTCCACGCGCGCGATGGCGGGGGAGAGGCGCGGATCTACGTGGTTGTCATAGGCGGCCTCGGCAAAGGTCCTTCCATAGCCTGCCAGGGGGTATCCCTCGTTGAAGGCATCGATGCGCTCCGCCCATGTCGTGACGAATTGCTCGCGGTCGACCTGCTCCTCGGCGGGAGCGGCCTCGGCCGCAGGCTGTTGCGCCTCGTCACCCTCGGCCGGAGCCTGCTCGCCGGTCTGTGCGGCCTGATCGGTCTGCTCAGCTTGCTCGGTCTGCTCGGCCTGCTGCTCAGTCTGCGGGGCCTGCGATTGGGGCAGGGGGTTTGTGCGGG
This sequence comes from uncultured Coriobacteriaceae bacterium, assembly GCA_902766835.1. GTDB lineage: Bacteria > Actinomycetota > Coriobacteriia > Coriobacteriales > Atopobiaceae > UBA1367. The sequence goes on from CACXFC010000242.1 coordinate 20,842, forward strand.
CAAGCGCGAGACACAGCTGGGTAAAGGATGCCATGGCCACCACGGCGGCGATGACGGTGGCAACGAGGGTCTGGATGGTCTTGTTCATGGACGCTACCTCTTTAGGCGGGTTGGGCAGCCATGGTGCCTGCCTCCCTGCAGTCGGCCTTACTTCTAGGTGCGATTGTACGTGAGCGGCGCGCGTTAGGTTGCGAAACATGCCTGCTAATGGCATCAATGAGCCATTTGGGGCAGTATTTGACAGCGCGGCATGGCTCTGCACGCGCGCGCAACGTACCATAGAGGGCGTCAGGTACGCATGTCACAACCAAAGGGGTGGCCCATGTCTGCACGCGTTCTGTTCCTTCAGTATCCCAAGTGTTCGACCTGCCGCAAGGCCAAGAAGTGGCTCGACGAGCACGGTGTTGCCTACACCGACCGCCATATCGTCGAGGAGAATCCCTCTGCCGAGGAGCTGGCCGCATGGCAAAAGCTCAGCGGGCTGCCCGCGCGGCGCTTCTTCAACACGAGCGGCAAGCTCTACCGCGAGCTGGGCATCAAGGACAAGCTTGCCGAGGGCATGGCAGATGACGAGATCTTCGCGCTTCTTGCGACGGAGGGCATGCTCGTGAAGCGCCCCCTTGTGGTTGGAGACTCCTTCGTGCTTGTGGGCTTCAAGGAAGCCGCATGGGAGGATGCTCTGCTCTAGGCAGGCGGCGGTGTTGCCCAAGAAGGGCTCCCAGCACGCAACACCCATGCACCTCTCGGTGCATGGGCCGGCGCGCGGGGCCCATCTCGTATACTCGATACAAGGTGTTATTGCCACATAAACTAGGAGGGGCACATGAAGGACGGACTGAAGATCTGTACCATCGGCGGCGGCAGCAGCTACACGCCTGAGCTGATGAACGGTTTCATCTCGCGTTACGACCGCCTGCCGATCAAGGAGATTTGGCTGGTTGATGTCGAGCGCGGCCGCGAGAAGCTCGAGATCGTGGGTGCCATGGCACAGCGCATGTGGGATGCCTCGGGTCACGATGTCAAGGTTCACCTGACGCTCGACCGCCGCGAGGCCCTCAAGGATGCCGACTTCGTGACCACGCAGTTCCGCGTGGGCCTGCTCGAGGCGCGCATCAAGGACGAGCGCATCCCCTTCAGCCACGGCATGCTGGGCCAGGAGACCAACGGCGCCGGTGGCATGTTCAAGGCTCTGCGCACCATCCCCGTTATACTCGACATCGTCGAGGAGATGAAGGAGCTCTGCCCCAACGCATGGCTCATCAACTTCACCAACCCCAGCGGCATGGTCACCGAGTCGGTCATTCGCTACGGCAAGTGGAACCGCTGCATTGGCCTGTGCAACGTGCCTATTGGCGCCATGCTCAACGAGCCCAAGCTCATTGACAAGACACTCGACGACCTGGTGTATCGCTTTGCGGGCATCGACCACTTCCACTGGCATCGCGTCTTTGACGCCGCAACGGGCGCCGAGGTCACGATGGACATCATCGATGCCATGCTTAACCCCAAGACCGAGGACGACGGCACGCCGGCCAACATCCACAACATCCCGTTCTACCGCGAGCAGCTCGATCACCTGGGCATGATTCCGTGCGGCTACCATCGCTACTACTACCTGCAGTCCGACATGCTCGACGATGGCCTGAAGGAGTTCAACGGCGAGGGCACGCGCGCCCAGCAGGTCAAGAAGGTCGAGGAGGAGCTGTTTGAGCTCTACAAGGATCCCAACCTGGCCGAGATGCCCGAGCAGCTCTCGAAGCGCGGCGGCGCCCACTACTCCGACGTGGCAACCGAGTCCATTGCCGCCATCTACAACAATGCCAACGAGCACATCGTCTGCTCCACGCTCAACAATGGTGCCATCCCCGACCTGCCCGATGACGCCGTGGTGCAGGTTTCCAGCTATGTGGGCGGCGCCGGTGCCCAGCCGGTGGCCTTTGGCCCCATGACCACCTCTGCCCGCGGCTACCTGCAGCTCATGTGGAACATGCAGCGCCTGGTGGAAGAGGCTGCCGTGTACGGCGACTACGGCGCACTGCTGGAGGCCGTGGCGCTCAATCCGCAGACGCCCAGTGGTTCTGAGGCCAAGCAGTGCATCGACGAGCTGCTGGTTGCCCACGAGCAGTACCTGCCGCAGTTTGCCGAGAAGATCGCCGAGCTCAAGGCTGCCGGCGTGACGCCCATCGATCCCGTGGTGCAGGAGCTGTTGGCAAAGGGCCTGTAAGCTGCGCATCCCTGAGGGGCAGTGAGAGGCGCACCCTTTCGGCCTGACTGTTCGTGGAGAACCTCGCTGAGGTGCAGTAGAGTATGTATGAACGAGGGCCCCGTGAGGCATAGCCTTGCGGGGCCCTTTCCTAGCGATTCAATAGGGAGGGGAGCGCATATGAAGCAGGAAGCTTCCCTGAAGGTGACGCTGGTCATGCTGGCCCTTTCCATAACCATGTGTGGCTATGGGGTGCTCTACAACGACGAGGTCAAGATCGTCCTCAAGAAGGCCACTGCCATTTGCATGCAGTGCATAGGTCTGGGCTAGGGGTACAGGCATGAAGAAGAGCAATAGTCTGCGCACCCTGGTGCAGGCAGGATGGGGCATTCTGACCAACAGCTACGTGCAAGGTTGGATGCCGGGCCCTCCAGCCATCTATCAGGGTCCGCTCAAGAGGTTCTGCGTGCCTGGCATGAACTGCTACTCGTGCCCCGGAGCCTTGGGCTCGTGCCCCATCGGTGCTATGCAGGCGGTATTCAACGGGCGTCGTCGCAAGTTTGCCTTCTATGTGGTGGGATATCTGGCCACCATCGGTCTTCTGGTGGGCCGCTTCATCTGCGGATGGCTCTGCCTGTTTGGCCTCATTCAAGAGCTTCTGTATAAGATTCCCACGCCCAAGCTCACCGTGCCCGAGAAGATTGACCGCCCGCTACGCTACCTCAAGTATGTGATGCTGGGCGTGTTCGTGTTCGCCCTGCCGTTTTTCTATCGCACCAATCTGGGTATGGGCGAGCCGTTCTTCTGCCAGTACATCTGCCCGGTGGGCACGCTCGAGGGCGGCATTCCGCTGGTGCTGCTCGATGCAACCATGCGCGGTGCCCTTAGCTGGCTATTCAGGTGGAAGTGTGCGCTCATGCTTGTGTGCGTAATCTCGTCCATCTTCATCTATCGCCCGTTCTGCAAGTACGTCTGTCCGCTGGGCGCCTTCTATGCGCTGTTCCAGAAGGTCAGCGTCATGCGCATGCGCTTTGACCAGGACAAATGTGTGAGCTGTGGCCTGTGCGCCAAGACCTGCAAGATGGGTGTGAACCCCGTGCTCAATCCCAACAGCGCGGAGTGCATCCGCTGCAGCGAGTGCGTGCATGCCTGTCCGAAGCAGGCGCTCTCGTTTGGGGTGGGTCCCAAGAAGGAGGCCAAGCCGGACGAGGTAGTTCCCGTGCGGCTCAACGTGTAATCCCGGGACACTTCTGTCGGAGGCAACTAAGGGACACGCTTTTTTGCCGAGACGGAGATATGAAATTAAGGGACACGCCCTTTTTTGCCCCGCGGGGCAAAAAAGGGCGTGTCCCTTAATTTCAAAAAGGCGCGTCCCTTAGTTGCTCTCGTATACCACTGACGTTGACGCGCCTTTATTAGCGGTGGTAGTAGGTGCGCTTCTCAAACTTGGGCTCGCAGCACACGTTGATGCCCAGCTGGCGGTAGGTGCGCTCGTCGGTGGGGGAGATGATGACAGAGAAGTAGGCATCGCAGCCCTTGAGCTGCTCGGCTGCATCAATGACGGCAGACGCCAGCGCATTGGTTGCCGAGCTGATGGAAAGCGCAATGAGGGTCTCGTCCGAATGCAGGCGCGGGTTTTTGCTGTGCAGGTGGGCAATCTTGAGCTTGCAGATGGGTTCAAGAGCATCATTGCTTACCACATAGACGTCCTTGTCCACGCCTGCCACACGCTTGAGGGCGTTGAGCAGCAGCGACGAGGCGCAACCGAGGATGGTGGACGTCTTGCCTGTGACGACGCTTCCGTCGGGAAGCACCATGGCGGCAGCGGGCTGGCCCGTCTCTTCTTCCTTTTTCAGGGCAGCTTCGCGTGCGGGCGAGAAGTCCTTGTCCACGCCCACATCGTTCATGAGCAGGCGGATGGTCTGCAGCTCGCTCTCGCCCGTGCCGGTGCGCTCGAGGCGCTCAGCAGTGTTGAAGTAGCGGCGCACGATCTCGGCCTTGGCGGCAGTGCGACACACCTCATCGTCGCAGATGCAGTTGCCCACCATGTTGACGCCCATGTCGGTGGGCGACTGGTAGGGGCTTTCGCCCACGATGCGCTCCATCATCGACTTGAGCACCGGGAAGGTCTCGACGTCGCGGTTGTAGTTGACCGTCACCTTGTCGTAGGCTTCAAGGTGGAACGGGTCGATGATGTTGCGGTCGTCGAGGTCGGCCGTGGCGGCCTCATAGGCAACGTTCACGGGATGCTTGAGAGGCAGGTTCCAGACGGGGAAGGTCTCGAACTTGGCATAGCCCGCCTGCACGCCATGGCTGTACTCGTGGTAGATCTGCGAGAGGCACACGGCAAGCTTGCCCGAGCCAGGGCCGGGAGCCGTGACCACAACCAGGGGCTTGGTGGTCTGGGCAAACTCGTTTGCCCCAAAGCCTTCGTCGCTCACGATGAGGTCGACCGCAGTGGGGTAGCCCTCTATTGTGTAGTGGCAATAGACGGGAATGCCAAGCGCTTCGACGCGGGCCTTGTACGCCTTTGCATGGGGCTGGCCAGCATAGCGCGTGATGACGATGCCGCCAATGCCGATGCCCATTCCGCGGAAGATGTCGAGCAGGCGCAGCGCATCCTCTGCATAGGGAATGCCCAGGTCCGACCTGCGCTTATCCTGCTCTATGTCGTTGGCGTTCAGGGCCACAAGTACCTCGGCATCGTTAGCCAGACTCGAGAGCATGCGCGCCTTAAGATCGGGCTCGAAGCCGGGCAGCACACGCGAGGCGTGGTAGTCATCGAAGAGCTTTCCGCCAAACTCAAGATAGAGCTTTCCGCCAAACTGGTCGATGCGCTCGCGAATGCGCTTCGACTGCATCTGAATGTATTTGTCCTTGTCAAAGCCAATTTGCATGAAGCTCTCCTTGGGATGGTGGCTCGGCTCAACCGCACTATTTTAGCAAGTAGGGCAATAGCATCGGAAGCGTATCAAGCTTTATGTCTCGCATATGCATGAGCTGTGCACATGCCCTGATAAGCATGCCAAGGTTGGCACGAGCTGCGTTCGTAATATAAATGTAAGCTAAATTGATTTAACCAAAGAGAGATTGCCTAGGTCAGCCGCCAGCGTTCGCTCTGCCCTACCCACGCGCTCGAAGCCATGGACGAGAGGACCCAGCGTGTCGTTTGTGTCGACTCTCAACGAGTATTGCAACTTGCTCGAGTGCTCGAGCAAGGACCTCGCTGAGCGCAGCGGCATCTCACCGTCTACCCTCAGTAGATACCGCAGCGGAAGGCGCACCCCCGCCTATGAAGGCGAGAGCGTGCGCAAGCTTGCGGCGGGCATTGTTGCTATTGCCCAAGAGCGCGGTATCGATGGCCTCGACGAGCAGCGCGTTACGTCAGATCTGCTTGCCGGTCTCAACCATAGTTCAACGGTGTTTTCTCGCAGGCTTGATGCGCTCATGCGCACCTTGCAGATCTCCAATGTCGAGATGGCACGGCATGTTGCCGTTGATCCGTCATACCTCTCACGCATACGCAACGGTCGCAGGTCTCCGGCCGATCCCCAGGGGTTGGCACAGAGGTGCGCTGAATACGTTGTGAGCCATCGCCAAGACCGTGAGCTTCTTCGCGATGCCCTTGGCGTTACCACGGGCGACGATCCCCATGTACGAACAGAAGCTGAGCTCCAAGAGCTGATTACGCGCTGGTTGCTCGAGCGGTAGTCGTAATAGATGCGACATTGAGGGGCGGACCTCCAGGTCCGCCCCTTTTTGTGAATCGGGGACGGTCCTCGTTTCTCATCCGCGTGAATCGGGGACGGACCTCGGGCGCGGGGCAGATTGCGGCCGCCGACGCGGACCGTGTGCGACTGGTCCGCGCACATGGCCGGAATCAGGCCGCCGGCGCGGGCCAGTGCGCGACTCATCCGCGTGCATAGCCGGAATCCGGGCGGCGGCGCGGACCAGTGGACAACTCGTCCGCGCGCGCGTTCGGAATCGGGGCGGCGGCGCGGACCAGTGCATGCCACCCGAAGCGAGGACCGTCCCCGATGCACATGGGTTCAAAACCGTCCGTTCGCATAGGAGTGGTGCGGGTTGGCCCAAATGGCTTGGGAGCTCGCCTACAATGGAAGGCCATCCATGCTGCCGAGGAGGAGTTGGGAATGGCTACACGCAGCGAATCGTCACGTAAACGTACTACCGCTCGAGGCCGCGGCACCGCTGCCGGCAAGCGTCGCAAGCCATTGGAAGGCGCCAACCGCGCCAGGCGGGCAAGCTCTGCCTCGTCGCAAAAAGCCCAGCGTCCGGTACGCAAGACCAATGTGCGCACAGAGGGCCCGAAGGGTATCTGGGACCTTGTTCGTCCCTGGATCCCGCTTGTGGTGATGGTGCTTCTGGCACTTGCCGCGCTCTTTTGCGTGGTGAAGCTGGTCTCTTGCGCAGGCAACGCGCTTCGAGGGGGATCGGAAGAGCCCAAGGAAGAGCAGATAGTGGAGAAGGATGGCGCTCCCGCGCAGGAAGTTGCTGCCGAGGATGGCAAGCCTGCCATCAAGCTTCTTGACGAGGGTCGCGTCACGCAAAGCGGCAAGGGCCACGTTACCTTCGCTGCCTTTGGCGATAACCTTGCCAACGACAACATCCTCGCGTTTGCCGACGCCTGGGGTGGCTCGGGCGAGGGTGATGGTGTCTACGACTTTGCACCGCTCTATCAGAATGTGCGCGATGAGATTGCCTCCTACGACATTGCCTTCGTGAATCAGGAGACGACGCTGGGTGGCACGGGCGGTGACGAGCGCGAGTGGTCTGGTTACCCCAGCTACAACACGCCCGACTCAATGGCCGATGCCCTCGTAGGCGCGGGCTTCCGCGTTATCAACACCAACTCGAACCACACCTACGACTGGTGGACCGACGCCATCAAATACGCGCAGAAGCTGTGGAACGGCTACGGTGGCGTGCTGACCATCGGCAGCTACGAAGACCAGCGCGACCGCGACACCATTCGCGTTGTGGAGTGCAACGGCGTGCGCCTGGCATTCCTCTCGTACAGCTACGGGCAGAACGGCTACGAGCAGTCCGACTTACCCAACGACTACTATGCGGTGCCCTTCAGTGAGGCAGCGCTGAAGAAGGACGTGGAAGCTGCGCGCGAGGTGGCTGACGTTGTGGTGGTGTACCTGCACGCCGGCACCGAGTACACCAACGAGCCTGACGAGGACCAGGTGGCATGGGCGCAGGCTTGTGCCAACAACAACGTGGACCTAGTCATCGGAAGCCACGTGCATGTCATCCAGCCCATGCGCTGGCTCGATCGTGCCGATGGTGGCAAGATGCTTGCGGTTTATGGCATGGGCGACTTCGTGTCGGGCTACGAGGACTATCCCGATACCATCCTCTCGGGTGAGTTTAGCTGTGAGTTTGTGGTGGGAAAGAAGGGCAAGGTCTCGGTTGAGGATATCGTGTGGCACCCGCTGATCGAGCATCGCGAGGGGACGACCGACACGGTCTATCTCATGCGCGACTATACGACGGAGCTCGCCGAGAACAATGAGCTGCTCGACGAGCTGGACGATCCCTACGGATGGATCATCGAGACCACACGCGGCGTCATGGGCGACGACTTTGCGGCCGACGTGCGCCGCGCCGTCTAGGAAGCTGCTGGTCAATTTTGCCGGCGCGTACTGAGGCAATCAAGGGACACGCCCTTTTTTGCCCCGCGGGGCAAAAAAGGGCGTGTCCCTTGATTGCCCGCTGAGTTAGCCCAAGCAGTCGCCCCTTTGAGCTAAGAGTATGCGGGCCTGGCAGGTTTGCTGCCAGGCCCGCACTGGTTGATTGCGTGGTGCCGTCTAGTCGGTGCAGATGGCATCGACCATGCGGTCGATGGCCCATTTGGCCTCGGGGATGGGGTAGAGCGGATAGTTGTGGTTGAGTCCGCGCCCAATGTAGAGCTCCGCGTGCGCGCCCGTTGCGTTGACGCGGTCGTAGAAGAGCTTCGCATCGGGGAAGAGAATCTCGCGCGTGCCCACGAACACCATGACGTTGCGGAGGTTGCGAACCTCTCCGTTCACCGGGCTGACGCGATAGTCGTTGACGTCGAGGTCCTTTGCCCAAGTGAGGCCGAGCTTCTGCAGGCCTTGGGCGCCCAGCATGGGGTCAGACGCCTCGTAGGCGATGATGTCGGGGTTGCGCATCGTGATGTCCACGAGCGGGGAGATGAGGATGAGGCGCGCGGGCTGCTCAAGGCCAATCTGGGCAAGATGCTCGGCAAAGCTGGCGGCTATGCCTCCGCCGCAGGAGTCGCCCATGATGGTCACGTTCGAGGCGCCATACTTGTCGATGGTCTTGCGGTACACCTTCTCGATGAAGTCGAGTGCCTCCGTGGCGCCATGGACGGGCGTGAGGGGGTAGAGGGGCACGATGACCTCGGCACGCGTACGCTGTGCGATGGTGTCCAGGAACTTCCAGTGATCGGCGGTGGGCTGGTTGATGAAGCAGCCGCCGTGGATGTAGATGACCGCGCGGTCGTTGATGGGGCGCCGGTTCAGGCAGAACAGCTGACGTCCTTCGAGCATCTCCTCGGTCACGCCAACCTTGAGCGTGACGGTGGAGGGAATCGTGTAGCGGCGGTCGTTTGACTCGGCGCTCTCGAGGATGGTGTTGTCAAGCAGCACCATGTCTTTGAGGAGCTTCTTGCCGCCACCGGTTGCCCTGAAGTAGACCTCGGAGGCCGTGCTGAGGTTGGAGCGATGGAACACGAGGTGCGAGACGAGCGTGTATCCGAGCGCAGCGGCGGCGGGCACGCCGGTGACCGTGCCGAGCACCTTGACGATCTTGGGTGCCTTGCGCAGCGTTGCTAAGCCAAGTAATGACATGGTTCCTTCTCTCGTCAGCATGTTGGGTCATACGGTCTCATTATCCTCCAGCCTAGCAGGAAGGAAGCCTTCTGTTGGGCTGTTTGATGGAAGAGTGATGTACGGGTGCTGCTAGATTGATTGTATAGTTTGAGCATTTTAACGGAAACATACACCCATCACCCTTAGAAGGGCTATTCATAGCTTCAGGGCACTTTGTATAATTGATGCGCAGAGCGACTATCCAAATATGGCTAGTACCATGCACTATCTTAGATGCCCAATTTGTAGATATTCATTTCTCAAACCCTTTGACTTGCAGAATTCTTCGGCTTTGTACCAAATTGAATAACAGGGTATTGGAAATATAAGACAAAAGATGCCGAAAGGTTTTCCGGCCATGCTATGATGCTAGAGGTCCAATCAACCGTTCGGCACCGCTTGCCGTGCGATTCGCCCCAAAGGAGGCGCAAATGAAGTTCGTCTGCGAGGATTCGTTCTGGGAGATCTTCCCCGATGCATCGATTGGCGTTGTTGTTGCCGATGGCATTCTGCCCACGAGCGAAGTGAGCGAGGAGAACGCCGCCAAGGCCGCCAAGCTGCTTGATCGTGCTAACGTGCTTGCCCAGAAGTGGGTCCCCAACAACACCATCTCGAAGAACGAGGTGCCCGCGGTCTGGCGCGAGGCCTATCGCAAGTTCAAGACCAAGAAGGGCGTGCGCAGCTCCGTCGAGAACCTCCTGAAGCGCGTCCTCAAGGACAACCCCGTTGGTCACATCAACCCCTCCGTGGACATCTCCAACGCCATCTCGCTGAAGTACGCCATTCCCATGGGCGCCGAGAACGTCGATGCGTTTGAGGGAACCTTCCGCCTCAAGGTGACTGAGGGCGGCGATTACTTCCTGCCCATTGGTGCCGAGGAGAACGACCCCACGCTTGAGGGCGAGCTTTGCTATGTGGACGACGCCGGCGCGGTCTGCCGTTGCTGGAACTGGCGCGACGGCCAGCGCACCGAGGTCACCGACGAGACCCCGCATTGCGTCTTCATCATGGAGAACATCCAGCCCGAGCGTCTGGGCGACCTGCAGGACGCCGTTGACGAGCTGGCCGGCCAGCTCGAGGAGATTCTTGGCGCCACGGTCACGCACAAGGAGATCCTGACGCGCGAGCATCCCGAGATGGAGCTCTGCTAGCAAGGCAAAGAAGCTTGCACGCACATTGGGGCGCCCACATGGCCAAGGCTGTGTGGGCGCCTTCTTCTGACTTGTTGGCGCGGCCTGTGCGCGCCCGTTAGAATACTCGCGACAGGACAACCGTGAGAGGAGAGGCTCATGAAGGTACTGATGCTCAATGGCAGCCCAAAGGCCAAGGGCAACACGGCAATCGCGCTGAACGAGATGCGCGCCGTCTTTGAGGCGGAGGGCATAGAGGTGGAGTGCGTGCAGGTGGGAAACCAGGCGGTGCGTGGCTGCATTTCGTGCGGCACGTGCGCAAAGAAGGGCGCCTGCGTCTTCGACGACGTGGTGAACGAGCTGGCGCCCAAGTTTGAGGCTGCCGACGGACTGGTTGTTGGCTCGCCGGTGTACTACGGTTCTGCCAACGCAACGCTGGTTGCGGTGCTCGACCGCCTTTTCTATTCCAAGCAGTTCGACACCACCATGAAGGTTGGCGCAGCCGTGGCAGTTGCGCGCCGCGGTGGCCTGACGGCAACCTTTGACGAGCTGAACAAGTACTTCACCATCAGCGGCATGCCGGTTGCCTCCGGGCAGTATTGGAACGGCGTCCACGGAGCGGCTCCCGGCGAGGCTGAGCAGGATGCCGAGGGCCTGCAGCAGATGCGCACACTGGCACGCAACATGGCCTTCCTCATGAAGTCCATTGCGCTGGGCCGCGCAGAGTACGGCCTGCCCGAGGTCGAACCGTTCCAGCGCACCAACTTCGTGCGCTAGGCGTAGCACTAAAGAGTGCGATGCACCCCAAGTCGTGAGGCTTGGGGCGCATCTATATCTAAGTCCGCAGCGGGTTAGGCGAGGGGCAGGCCGCCTGCAGCCTGGATGCCGGGAACGGCGGGGATGGTGGCAAAGCCGAGCTCGAGCTCCTCGTCGGTGGGCACATGATCCACCATCGTGCCCGTGTTATACGCCTCGTAGGCGGTCAGGTCGAAGTAGCCGGTGCCGGTGAGGCCGAACAGGATCACCTTCTCCTCGCCAGTCTCCTTGCACTTCAGCGCCTCGTCGATGGCCACGCGGATGGCGTGGGCGCTCTCGGGGGCGGGCAGGATGGTCTCGAGCTTGGCAAACTGCTCGGCGGCGGCGAACACATCGGTCTGGGCGACGGCCACGGCATCGAGGAAGCCGTCGTGCTTCAGCTGGCTGATGATGGGGCTCATGCCGTGGTAGCGCAGGCCGCCGGCATGGTCGGGGCTGGGGATGAAGCCATTGCCCAGCGTGTACATCTTCACCAGCGGGCAGGTCTGGCCGGTATCGGCAAAGTCGTAGGCAAAGCGGCCGCGCGTGAGCGAGGGGCAGCTCTTGGGCTCGACGGCGATGAAGCGCGTGTTGGGCCGCTCACCCGTCAGCTTGTCGCGCATGAACGGGGCGATGAGGCCGCCCAGGTTGGAGCCGCCACCCGCGCAGCCAATGACAACGTCGGGATACTCGCCCAGCTGCTCGAGGGCCGCATAGCTCTCCAGGCCAATGATGGACTGGTGCAAAAGCACCTGGTTCAAGACCGATCCCAGCTGGTAGCGGCCACGGTTTTCGGGTACGTGCAGCGCGCGCTCGACGGCCTCGCTGATGGCCGTTCCCAGGCTGCCGGAACGGTTGGCCTCATCGGCGTACATCTTGCGGCCAATCTCGGTTTCCTGGCTGGGGGAGGCGGTCACGTGCGCGCCGAAGGTCTGCATCACCGAGCGGCGGAAGGGCTTCTGCTCGTAGCTTGCGCGCACCATGAACACGTCGCAGTCAAGGCCAAAGCGCGCGGCTGCCTCGGAGAGAGCGGTGCCCCACTGGCCAGCGCCGGTCTCGGTGGTAATGGTGGAAAGGCCCTGCTCATAGGCATAGTAGGCCTGCGCCAGCGCGGAGTTGAGCTTGTGCGAGCCGCTCGTGTTGTTACCCTCAAACTTGTAATAGATCTTGGCGGGGGTGCCCAGCGCCTGCTCAAGGCTGTAGGCACGGCACAGGGGGCTGGGCCGGTAGATCTTGTACATCTCGCGGATGCCCTCGGGAATGGGGGTGTAGGCGGTGTCGTCGTCAAGCTCTTGGCGAACCAGCTCGCTGGCAAAGACCGGTGCGATGTGCTCGAACTCTGCCACGACGCCGTTGGGCAGGCGCATGGGCTCGGGCTTTGTGGGCATGTCGGCCCTCAGGTTGTAGTACTGGGTGGGGATTTGGTCCTCGGACAGGTAGATGCGGTACGGATCCTTGTTGGCGGCCATGATGGGCCTCCCTTCTGCGCCGTCTGGCGCTTGCTTGAGGAAGGGCTGGTCCGTCTGACCATGAAAAAACGCCCGTCCTCGACCTATGGGTCTCGAGGACAAGCGTCATGCGTATGCACGTCTGCCTGCGGTGCCACCTCGATTAGCGGACGCGCAGGTCCGCTCTCTCTGTGGGAGCCATCACTCCCTGCCCGGTAACGGCGAGCTGCCGTCGCGACTTCCGCCCAACGTTCGGGTTTCTTCGCGCCCTCAGCGGGTCCATTATGCTTGCCAGCTACCGCTCGGATCTCAGCTGCCCGTGCTCTCTGTAGGCGCCTCAGCAAGTTTTACTTCCGCTTCAAAGGTTTGGTGGTGCTATGCGATTGGGACGTAGTGTAAACGAGATTGACGTTTCTTGCCTAGATGTAGCAACAAGCTTGTAACTTGGGCGTCTGCGTTGGCAGCGAGGTGCCGCGTAACCTAGGTTCTGACGAAAATGCGGGACTGGGTATATGTCCCAGTCCCGCCCGAAAGAAGAGTTTGGTGTCTGTGCCAGTCCTATGCCTCGGCAGCTGCCTTCTCTGCGGCAAGGGCGCGCTCTTCCTCAAGGGCCTGGTTGTCAGCGATCTTGAAGAAGGGGTACCAGACGACGCAGGTAACGGCGATGCAGGCCAGGATGATGAGCATGTAGAGCGGACCACCCTGCATGAAGGCTGTGATGAAGGTGGGCATGACCCAAGGAAGCTGCACGGTGGGGTTGTAGGCGATGGGCAGGATGTTAAGCAGCAGCATGCCCACGACGCCGGGGACGATGCAGGAGAGCAGCATGGGGACGAAGAAGAGCGGGTTGAGCATGACGGGCACGCCGAAGATGACCGGCTCGGTGATATTGAAGAGGTTGGGCAGCAGCATCAGCTTGCGCATGGCCTTGAACTTCTCAGACTTGGCAAAGAGCATGTCGAGGCAGAGGCAGATGGTGTTTCCCGTGCCACCAAAGTAGAGGCAGTTGTAGAGCATGAGGTACTTGGCATCGGGCAGGGGATCGCCAGCCTGGTAGGCAGCGATGTTGGCCATGGTGACCGTGATGAAGACGGGCACATAGACCGAGGTGACCGAGCTGGGATGCACACCAAAGCACCAAACGATGTTGGCGATGGTCATGATGGCGATCATGGCGGTGGGGGTGGCGCCAAAGTTCATGAGTGGCGCAGAGATAACCTGCTTGATGAGCTCGAAGATGTTGCCAAAGGAAGTCATGTTGAGGCCCCACTTGACGAAGAACACGACGGCGAAAATGATCATGGCCGTGAATGCGGGAGAAAGCGAGTCAGCTACCATGGGCGGCACAGAATCGGGAAGCTTGAGCTTGATGTCTTTGCGGGTGAGCCAGCCAAAGGCGGCTGCAACAAGAATCGCTAGGATGATTGCCACGAACAGGCCGTCAGATCCCAGATAGTTCTGCTGGTAAGCGTTGAGCGTGGTCTCCTCGTCAATCTGGATGGTGGAAGGTACCAGCATGAGGAAGCTTGCCATTGAGAGCACGCCTGCGGTGACACCGTTCATGCCGTCGTTCTTGGCGTAGACGTAGGCAATGAGGAATGAGACATAGATTGCCAGCAGCGACATGGTCGAGTTGATCATCTCGTTAGCCGTGGCGGTGACGCCCGAGGCAACCATCCAGTCGGAGAGGCCTGGGATGGGGAGGTTGATGACGATGGCGACGACAGCCATGCCAATGGTGAGCGGCATGGTCATGACCATGCCCTGTGAGATTGCCTGCAGGACCTTGCTCTGACCCATGCGACCGGCGAGTGGAGCTAGATGCTCGTTCATCCAGTTGGTCATGTTCTCCATAACGCTTGCCATGACGCCCTTCCTTTCGTACGGTGGCTCGTGCTCTTTGGTGCCCGTGCCAGCTTTGCGTTGCTGGCATAGCTATACCGCGGAGCGTGCGGCCACCTAAAGGCCTCGAGAACGGTCTGGTCCTCGTTCCCAGTGTTTGCCGGTATGTAGGGGAGAAATCTGATGCCGCAGTTTCAATCCTGATAGCCTGATGCGCTCCCGAGTAGTGCCACAAAAGAGCATGCCGTTTGCGATTTTGATATCGTCTGGATGGATGGCTCCCGATGTGCGGCGATACTATGAGACTGAAAACGAGGGAGGAACCTATGGCTCTTGTCCAGCAGCTGCGACAAAAACGTGACTTTACCAGTACAGAGGCTGAGATTGCCGACTACATACTGAGTCATCGAGATGACATTGCGAGCATGACTATCACTGAGCTTGCCGAAGCAACCTATACCTCAAAGGCCGCTGTGGCGCGCATGTGTCGCAAGCTGGGTCTTGACGGATACCGCACGTTCAAGGTCAATTTTGCGGTTGAGCTTGAGCGACAACGCTTTGAGCAACGCGACGTGGACGTCGACCGTCCGTTTGTCCAGCACGACGGTGCCGGTGCGGTCATGCGGAGCATCAGCCTTATCGAGAAGGAAGCGCTCGATGCGTGCTATGCGGCCATCTCGCCGGGCAGCATCGATCGCGCTTCGCGCATGCTGCTGCGTGCGGGACATATCTACTGCCATGCCATCGGTGACACATACATCTCGGTGACTGCCTTCGCAAACATGCTCATGAAGCTGGGCATCCATTGCCTGATGATGGATCGGTATGGCGAACGCATGAGCATGGCCCGTGGCATGCAGCCGGGTGACCTTGCCCTTATCGTCTCGTATTCAGGGGGGACCCTGCCTTACCTACGCCCTGAAATCGACACTATCAAGGCGCGCGGAGGGAAGATCATCCTTGTCTCAACCTTGGACGAATGCCCGGGCGTCGATCACTTTGTGACCCTGCCAGATCGAGAGAGCTCCATGGGCAAGGCTGGTGGATTCTTCTCGCAAACGGCAATCCGCTATGTGCTGGACTCGCTCTACGGAACAATCTATGCCTTAGACCTCGAGCGCAACCAAGAGCGCAAAGACCGCATCGAGGCGGCTTGGCAGGTGTAACCTAACCCCCCTAGTTGCGGGAGAAAGGTCCATCAGAGGGGTTCAACGTGGCTTTGAAGCTGAAACCGGGGCCCCATGTGCATACTGCATGCTGTTTCGTCATTTCCGTGCTGGCACACTCTTGTCTAGGTTACGACAGAAGGAGGCTGGCATGGACAAACGACTTGCAATCGACGTGGGAGGAAGCTCCATTAAGTACGCATTGGTGGGGGAGGGACACCTAATCCTCGAACAGGGGAAGGTTCCCGCACCGCGCGAGGTCAAAGAGGAGTTCATCGAGGCAATCGGTCAGCTCTATGACCGTTACGCGCTGCAGATTAGCGGCATGGGCGTCTCGATGGCTGGTAAGGTGAACCCCCACACCGGCTACGTGGTCTCGGCAGGGAGCTTCCCCTTCTTCACGGGCACCAATATGGTCGAGGCTCTGTACGAACGCTGCCCAACGCACATTACCGTAGACAATGATGCTCGCTGCGCCGCACTGGCAGAGCTTTATTACGGATCTCTGACCGAGGCAAACAACGCATTAGTCATCGTGCTGGGTACCGGTATTGGCGGTGCTGTGGCCATCAATCGGCAGCTACTCGATGGCGCACGCTACTGCGCTGCCGAGCTGTCGTTCCTGCGCGTAAGCGGCAACGAGGATACTTCCGACTGTTGGTTGTGGCGTGGCGGAGCACAGGGGCTGTGCCTGATGGCAAAGCAAGCCCTGGGTGTCGAAGATGATGTCGACGGCTTCAAGGTCTTTGAATTGGCTGATGCCGGCGACGAGCGTATCCTCAATATGCTCGATGAATATGCGCGCATAGCTGCCGTGCAGATTTATAACCTGCAGTGCCTGCTCGATGTGGAAGCGGTAGCCATTGGTGGCGGCATCTCTGCGCGCGAGGACCTCATCGACCGCATTCGCACCAAGCTTCAAGCCATATATGATGCCGAGGCGGCATATCAGATTCCGCCGGCGATGCCGCGTGTGGTAGCCTGCCAGTTCCGCAATGATGCCAACCTCATTGGCGCATGGCATGACAACGTGAGTAGGGTCTTGCCGTAGGCAACCTTGGCGCCAATGGCATGTTCACGGGCATGATTCAGACTCCCCTTGTGTGCAGGTTTTGTCCTGGCACCGCTTGCCAGCTACGTGATCTTCTATGTGCTGACGGCTATCGGCTTCTGCCCTGTGATGTACATCAACGTGCCGTGGACCACACCCATCATCCTTTCGGGCTTCCTGGCCTCGGGTGGCAACATCATGGGTTTGGTTACCCAGCTCATCTGCCTGGCAGCCGCTGTGCTCATTTACATCCCCTGCGTGAGGGTACACGTGGCCAACCAGAACAACAATGACGCCAAAGAGGAACAGGCTGCATAAGGTGGCAGCGTAGAGAGCCTTCCCTTCCTGTGGCACGCCGCCAGAGTTCTGGTGGCGTGCCGTTTGAAGGTACCATAGGGATAAGACCTCCAAGGCAGCTGGTCTCATAGACGAGCCGTTAGAAACAATTCGTGAGGAGAGAACCATGACGGCATTTCCCAAAGACTTTTTCTGGGGCGGCGCCACCTGTGCCAACCAATTCGAGGGCGGCTGGGACGAGGGCGGCAAGGGAGAGTCCACCGCCGACCACCTGACGCTGGGGTCGCGCAGCAAGGCACGGCGCTTCACGCCAGCCATCGAGGCAGGGGAGTTCTATCCCTCGCACAAGGCCACCGACTTCTATCACCGCTGGCGCGAGGACATCGCCCTCTATGCCGAGATGGGCATGAAGATGTTCCGCATGTCCATTGCTTGGAGCCGCATCTTTCCCAATGGCGACGACGCCGAGCCCAACCGCGAGGGGCTGGAGTTCTATCGCAGCATCTTTGAAGAGCTGAAGGCCCATGGGATTGAACCGCTGGTGACCATCAGCCATTACGAGCTGCCCTACAGCCTCTCGGAACGCTACGACGGTTGGGCATCGCGCGAGATCATCGACCTGTACGTGCGCTATGCAGAGACGCTCTTTACCGAGTACAAGGGCCTCGTGCGCTACTGGCTTACCTTCAACGAGATTCAGGCAGTGTCGTTGGAGGGCTCGGGCTACCTGGCAGGCGGCATCCAGTCGTGTGGCACCAGCATGGATGCGGGCGTGACCGACGGCAGCTCCGAGCGCCCTGCGTGGACCGCCGAGGCAAAGTCCAAGCAGTTCAGTGCCCTCCACCATATGTTGGTTGCCAGTGCCAAGGCCGTGGTAAGAGCCCGACAGGTTGACCCGGACTATAAGCTTGGCTGCATGATTGCGGGCATCTGCCAGTATCCACTGACCTGTGATCCAGCCGATCAGGTACTGGCGCAGCAGGCGCGTCAGCACGTGTTTTGGTATGCGGGTGACGTGCAGGTGAGGGGTGCCTATCCCGCAAGCGCAAAGCGCTTCTGGCGTGAGGAGGGCATTGAGCTCGACTGGGCGGAGGGCGACGCCGAAGCGCTGGCTGCGGGCACCGTTGACTTCTTCACCTTCAGCTACTACTCCACCGGCTGCGTGACCACCCACGAAGGAGCCGACGAGACGGCGGGCAACCTTATCTTTGGTGCGGCCAACCCCTACCTTGAGACCAGCGACTGGGGCTGGCAGATTGACCCAGCTGGCCTGCGTTTTTACCTGAACGAGATCTACGATCGCTATCAGGTGCCCATCATGGTGGTGGAGAACGGCCTCGGCCAGAACGACACGCTGGAGGCCGACGGGAGTGTGCATGACCCGTACCGCATCGCCTACATGCGGGCACACGTCGAGCAGATGGCCGAGGCCATCGACGACGGCGTGGAGCTCATTGGATATACGCCTTGGGGCATCACGGATGTGGTGGCGGCCAGCACCGGCGAGATGATCAAGCGCTACGGCGTGGTGTATGTGGATGCCGACGACTATGGTGCAGGCAGCTTCGACCGCTACCGCAAGGACAGCTTCTTCTGGTATGCGCGCTGCATAGCCAGCAATGGGGAGTGCCTGGACTAGCCTGCTGCCGTCATAGGACAAACTACTCACAATTTGGAATGTTGTGAGTAGTTTGGCTACAAAATGCCTGTTGAAATTGAGAAGCTACTCACAACGTACAAGGTTGTGAGTAGTTTCTCGGCATGGCTGAGATGCCCCAAGACAGCGGATGTCAAATTCTACTGCGCCATAAGAAGGGCGTGCAGCTTGCCGCGGCGGATGCGGAGCGAACTGTCCGGAGAAGCTTATGCACCGTGGAGCTTGAGCTGCTTCAGCAGCTGCTTGGCCATCTCGTCAAAGCCCGAACCTGTGATGACGCCCGACACGATGCCGCCAACTATTGGTATGGCTTTGCCTGCCACTTGTCCGCCAAGGCGCTTTGCCATGCGCATGGTGAGGTCGTCCGAGATCCTGCGCAGGTCATCTGCCAATGCCTGTTCGGTGAAGACCGTGCGCAGCGTCTGGTCGCTCGCGCCAGCCGCACGCAGACGCGCTAGGCGGGCCAACACGGCATTTGCCTGCTCGTTGCCAGCCATCACGCCCAACATGACTACCAGTGCACCGCTGGCCGCGCGGTCGGGCACGCCAGCTTCGATATGCGCAAGGTCGCGCCACCCATAGAGGTAGGTGAGCTTCTGAATGGCGCGGATGAGGTAGCCATAGAACTGCACAAGGTCGGCGGGGATGGTCACGGCGCCCGCAACGCCGCCGGGGATTCCTGCGGCAAACGAGAGGGCCGTGGTACGCCGGCCATCCTTGCCTAGCGACTTCTTGGCAATCTTCTCAATCTGGCGGTCTGTGAGTCCGGCCTTTGCGGGAGTGGTCTGGCAGGCTGCGTGCACAATGACGGGGGCAAACTTGCCGCGGAGCACCTCGGTGAGGAAGTCTGCGCGATTCACGCTGGTTCCGGGGAGGCGGATGGCCTGCGCTATGACCTCGTCAAAGGACGGAAGCTTCTGCTGAAACTCACGAAGCGTCTCGAGATAGGCGTCGCCAGCCCCATCGAGGGCAGTCTTGGTGGCATCTGCTACCTGGGAGAACAGGTCGTCCTGTGGCTTTTGCGGGCTATCGCTCATGGCAGCTCCTCTCACGCGCTGTGCATGAAGGCAGGAAGGGTGTCGATGCCGGTCTCTTGCGTGATGCGTGCGGCTTCGGCAATCTGCTCAAGTGCGATGGCCACGCCGTCGTCGGCAGAGGCGCCTATGTGCCAGCGAGCTGCGGCGGTTGCCTCGGGCGTGGCATTTGCCACGGCGCACGAGTGCGTTACGTGCGCGAACATGGCAAGGTCGTTCGAGGCATCACCGAAGACGCAGATTTCGTCTGAGGTAAGCCCAAGCTCCTGCTCGAGTACCTCGATGCCGCGAACCTTGCTCCATCCGTGGGGGATGACGTCAAACCACTGGGGCGCCGTATTGGGAAAGTCGAGCTCAGGGCAGGCGTCAGCGAGCTCAGCCTGCAATGCTAGCTCGTCCTCGCGTGGAAGCATCGCCACGACGCCCGCCTTAACCACGGGGTAGGAGGGGAGCGTCTTGTGGCGGACCGACCCGTTGTGCATGGCGTTGAAGGTGAAGTCGCCCAGGTTTTCGGGGTCGTCTCCTACCCAGTCACAGGCGCCGTCTGGGCGATAGATCAGGAGTGCACAGTGCGCTCTGGCGTGCAGGAGCTCTTCGGCGTGCCGCAGGGCACCTTCGTTGAGCGTAACTTCGCGTAGGAGCTTCCCGCGCAGGTAGACTTGCTGACCGTTGACGAGCACCGCCGTCTGATAAGCTGCATCGTCATGCAGAAAGCCTGCTGCCTCGGCAAGGCTGCGCCCGCTGGCGGGGCCAAAGGCCACTCCGGTGTCCAGACAGGCATGGATGGCCTTGAGGGTGCGCTCGGAAGCGTTTGTCTGACCGAAGGGGATGAGCGTGTTGTCCATGTCCGCGAGAACGAGCTTAATCATGCAGTGACCCTAACGCTGTCAGTGGATACCTCTCGTATTGTGCCCGAAGTTTTACGCAGGATATCTTCCTACAGTTGGATTCTTGCGGCCCTACGCAAAAAAGCGCTCGATGACTTCTGCGACGCCGTCGTGGTCGTTGTCTGACACCACAAGGTCGGCAGCTCGCTTTACCTCTGGCGTCGCATTGCCCATGGCAACGGCCAGCCCTGCCACGCGCAAGGCATCAAGGTCGTTGGGCGCGTCGCCCACGGCCACGCATTCGGCAAGCGAGCAGCCGACATGGGCGCAAAGGCGCTCGAGCCCCATGGCCTTGGTGACGCCGGCGGGTGTTATCTCGAGCGAGGTCTCCTCCGCGTAGGTGAGCTGTGCTCCCAACGAGCCAAGCCGCTCGCGTGAGCGTTCGCGCGATGCTCCCGAGGTGTGGTATAGGTTGATCTTGCAGATCTCGCCCGCAGGGGCATCCACAAACTGGCCTATGTCATCGACGATGGTGCAGAGCTCACGGAACATGGGCTGGTACACGCCCATGCCCACCTCACCCATACGTGCGACGTCGCGCTTAGCGGCGGCGGTTGTTGCAGTGGTGAGGACGTGGACCATCGCGTCCTCCCTGCGCCCTTGGGCGATGATGGCCTGCACGGTATTGGCGTCGAGTGGCTCGGCGGCAATGGTCGTGTTGCAGCTAAGGTCATAGACGTGCCCGCCGCTCAAAAGCGAGGCGTATCGCACGGCACCTGCCAGCTGTGGCCTGAACTCGGCCAGCTCGTTGACAGCGCGTCCCGTGCAGAGTGCGATGGCGGCGCCACCTTTGGCGGCGGCTTTTATGGCCTGCAGCGTGCGGGGCAGGATGTGCTTGCTCGATGAGAGCATGGTTCCGTCCATGTCCAATGCCAACAGCTTGTACGTGCCCATGCGGCCTCCCAACTTCGTCGTGAGCGTAACTGTACCCGACTGGTGTGTGGCATATGTTGGGACGTATGCGCGCCAGTGCTGCTGGCCAATCCTGAGGGTGTAAGGTTTTAGGCGGGGGAACGAGAGGAGTAACATGAGATATCGCAGACTTGGCCGTACCGACCTTCAGGTTTCAGAGATTGGCTTCGGCGGCGAGTGGCTCGACCGCATGAGCGCGCAGGAGGCGCACGACATTACGGTTCGTGCAGCAGAGCTGGGCGTCAACATCGTCGACTGCTGGATGAGCGACCCTGAGGTGCGTACCAGGCTGGGAGATGCGTGCGCCCAGAATCCTGGTCACTGGATTGTGCAGGGCCACATTGGATCCACCTGGCAGAATGGCCAGTATGTGCGCACGCGCGACGTGGAGAAGTGCAAGGTGGCCTTCGACGACCTGCTGACCCGCTTTCACACCGACCACGTCGAGCTGGGCATGATGCACTACATCGACGACCTGGAAGAGCTCAAGCGCTGCCTTGAGGGGCCGTACCGCGACTATGTGGAGCAGCTCAAGGCCGAGGGCACCATTCGGCACATTGGCATGTCCACGCACAGCGCCGTATGCGGAAGCTATGCCGTTGAGCAGGGTGCTGTGGAGATGATGCTCTTCTCCATCAATCCCGCCTACGACATGCAGCCGGGATCGTATGACATCAACACGCTGACGAGTGCTGCCGATGCCGAGTTTGCAGGCTTTGACCCCGATCGTCTGGAGCTCTATCGCGCCTGCGAGCGTGCGGACGTGGGCCTGACTGTGATGAAGGCCTTTGCGGGCGGCCGCCTGCTTGATGCAGATCGCAGTCCCTTCGGCGTGGCCATGACCCCCGCCATGTGTATCCACTATGCGCTCACGCGGCCAGCGGTGGGCAGCGTCATGTGCGGGTTTGGCAGCATCGCAGACCTTGAGGCGGATGCGGCCTATTGCGACGCCACGGAGGAGGAGCGCGACTACGCGAGCGTGCTCGCCACGGCTCCCCGCAACAACGCGAGCGGGCTCTGCACCTACTGCGGGCACTGCGCTCCGTGCCCCATGGGCATCAGCGTTGCCCAGGTCAACAAGTTCTACGACCTGGCCGAGGTGCAGGTGGTCAAGGGTGGCGAGGTACCTCCGCTGGTGCGCGACCACTACCTGGCGCTGGAGCACCATGCGGACGAGTGCATTGGCTGCGGGGGCTGCGAGAGCCGCTGCCCGTTTGGCGTGGGCGTCATCGAGCGCATGGCAAAGACGGCGGAGCTGTTTGCCTAGCGGCAAAAGAGGACACAGGACCGCAAGAGGGGAGCGGCCGTCATGGAATACACGTTTGGGAGGGCAAGCCTCAGCGACATAGCGCAGCTGGTGCAGTTGCGCATCGGGTATCTTACGGCAGACTTTGGCGCACTCAACCCTCAGCAGGAAGAGGCCTTGTGGCGCGAGCTTCCGGCCTATTTCGAGCTCCATCTGGACTTTGACCTGCTGGCGTTTGTCGCGCGTGACGAAGAGGGCACCATCGTCTGCTGCGCCTGGCTGCTGCTGGTGACCAAACCGCCAAGCCCGCGCTTCCCGCATGGCCAGACCGGCACGCTGTTCAACGTGTACACGCTGCCTGAGCATCGCAGGCGGGGCCTGGCAAGGAAGGTCATGCAGTACCTGATAGACACGGCGCGCGAGCTGAACCTCGATGTGATCGAGCTGCATGCCACCGAAGACGGCTATCCGCTCTATGCCAGCCTGGGCTTTGCGGACGACAGCACAACGCACAAGGCCATGCGCCTCATGCTGTAGTGGTGTGCACAGGGGCAATGATGTGAACTTGTACGCTGGATTGCGCTGGCTGCCACTCCTCGGCAGCAGCGGCAATTAGGGGACACGCCCTTTTTTGCCCCGCGGGGCAAAAAAGGGCGTGTCCCCTAATTGCCGCCCGTATACCACTGCACTTGACTTGTCTTTAGGAGCAGGGATGTCGCCCCTTTGAAATGGCCACAGCGCGCGTCAGTGCCAAAAGAGGGCCGACTGCCTGCGGGAATCCCGCGGGCAGCCGGCCCTTGCAAGCTGAATTGACAGGCCCGCTACTCCTCGGCGGCGGCGAGCTTCTGGGTCTTCTGGATCTCGTCGATCATGTCGATGCGCACCTGATGGCGACCGCCCTCGTACTCGGCACCGAGCCATGCGTCGACGATGTCCTTGGCGGTCTCGACGCCAATGACGCGCGCGCCGAAGGCAACGATGTTGGTGTTGTTGTGCTGGCGGGAGAGGCGAGCGGAGTAGGGCTCGGAGCATACGACGGCACGGATGCCCTCGACCTTGTTGGCCGAGAGGCTGATGCCCACGCCGGTTCCGCAGATGAGGATGCCACCATCAACCTCACCGTCGGCAACCATGCGCGCAACCTTGTAGCCGCTGATGGGGTAGTTGAAGCGCTCGGTACTGTCGGTTCCCACGTTGATGACCTCGATGCCCTTCTCCTGGACGTAGGCCATGATTTCGTTCTTCATGTCGACGGCGGTGTGGTCGTTGCCAATTGCGAGCTTCTTGAATGCCATGATGGGTCCTTTCTGTTGGCGTGATACTAATGGTATCGCAGTCTGCGTGGCTGCGCTTGCTTTCTCGTGAGCTTGCTTACAGGGCGCGCAGGGCTGCCATGCTCTGCTCGTAGGGGCCATGGCCAAAGAGGCCGGCGGTGCCCAGTACGAAGCCCTTGACACCCATGGCGCTTGCCTGCGCGATGCGCTCGGGGCTGCAGTTGCCGTCGACGACGACCTCGTAGTTGTTGCCGTCCTTGTGGCTTGCGTCAACAAGCTTCTGGAGCTTGGGGTTCACGAAGTCGATCCACTTCTGGCCGGCGAAGCCGGGGCTGACTGTCATGGCCAGCACATAGTCGCAGAGGGGAAGGACGTCCTCGACGGTGGCAAAGCTCGTACCCGGGTTGATGGCGATACCGGCCTTGACGCCCAGCTCCTTGATGGTGGCCAGCGTGCGGGCCACGTGGGTGTCTGCCTCGGGGTGCACGTAGATGACCTTGGCGCCGTACTCGGCGAACTTGGCAACGTAGCGCCCCGGGTCGGCCGCCATCATGTGAACGTCGCAGGGAACGGTGGCGTTCTTGCAGATCCACTCGATGTCCTGCAGGCCCATGCCGTAGTTGGGAACGAAGTTGCCGTCCATGAGGTCGAGGTGGAAGCCATCGGCGCCTGCGGCCTCAAGCGTGGCAACCTCATCACGCAGGCAGCCAAAGTCGGCACACATCATCGAGGGGAGGAGGAGCTTTTCGCTTGAGGTCGCACTCATGGGGAGATCCTTTCTTTCTGGTTGCGCTGTTCTTTACGTAACCGTTTAACTGAGTGCATAGTAAGCGCCTATCGCAGTGAATTAACCGATTACGTAACAGTTCATAAGATGTTCACAACTCAGAGTCAAACTTCTCATGCCTTCAGTCGAAAAACCAAAGGTAATGGCCGATATAAGCCGCTTATATGGGACTTTTTCACAGCATATAAACCGTTTACGTGCTAGGATGCACACAGGCACTAGAGAGAAACGGATTGTCCCATGGCTAAGCGAACGGTCTCCATCTATGACATAGCCAAGCTTGCTGGCGTGAGCACGGCAACGGTAAGTAACGTGCTCAACAACAAGGGCAGCTATTCCGAGAAGACCAAGGAGCTTGTGCTCAAGATTGCGCATGAACAGGGCTATGTGGCCAACTTTGCGGCCAAGAGCCTGCGTGAGGCCTCTACCAAGACCGTCGCCATCATCACGCCCGACGTGAGCAATGACTTCTTCTCCAACCTTGTGTTGCAGGTTGAGGGGCACCTTCGTGAGGCGGGCTACTCGTCGTATATCTGCAACACTGCCAACGATCCGGAGCGAGAGTCCTCCTATGTGTTTGACCTGCTCTCCAAGCAGGTGGATGGCATCGTCTTTATCGGTGGCACCGCGCGGGTGCCCATCGAGGCCCGCGTGGACGTTCCGGTTGTGCACATAGACCACACGGGGCGCTCGGGCGTGCGGCGCGAGGTGTTCGTGGGCAACGACCTTCCGCGCCTGAGCTACGACATGACGGCCACGCTCTTTGGACACGGGTGCAAGCAGGTGGCGCTGGCAAGCGTCTCCGCCTCGCTCTATCGCACCGCCGAGCACGACCAGGCGGCAGGCTACTACAACTACCTCCAGGACCACGGCATTCGTCTGGACAAGAACCTTGTGCTGGAGGGCCCTTACAGGCAGACGAGCTTGGTGGAGGCAGAGCAGCTGGTTACGGAGTGCCTGGAGAGCGGCTATGCCTTCGACGGCGTGGTGGCGCTGGGCGACCGCGTTGCCTTGGGCGTGGCCAATGCCCTCAAGAAGCATGGCGTCGACGTGGGTCGCGAGGTACGGGTCATTGGCATGGACGATTCCATCTATTCGCGCATCTCCACACCCGCCATCTCCACCGTCAACCGCCATACGTCAGAGATGGCGGAACGCGGCGTGCAGGCACTTCTGGCGTTGTTGCGCGGAGAAGAGCTTAATGAGAGCACCATCGTGATCGGCCACGAGGTGATTGAGCGTGCAACGACGCTGGGGGCATAACTCGGTAGGTCAATCAGCGCCTGTGTTGGAACAAATCTTCGCGTTTCCCATAAGGTCTAGCGCTCTCATTGGAACCATTTTCCAGATTGATGGACGCCGAGTCGGCTGGCCTCACGCATGAGGCACAATGCAGTTGAAGCAGTCGAGCGAGAGGAGCGTCTCATGAAGGTTGGAATCGTCGGAACGGGTGCCATCGTGCGTTGGGTTGCTCCCAACATGGCAAGCTGGGGAATTGAGGTCGTGGCCGTAGCCGGCACTCCCAACACGATGGATCAGGTCAACGAGCTGGCAGACGCCTATGGCGCCAGCGGCCGCTACGGTGATTACCACGAGCTGGTAAACGATCCCGAAGTCGATACGGTCTATGTAGCCGTTCCCAACTTCCTGCACTTTGCCGTAAGCGAGGCGGCGCTGCGCGCGGGCAAAGACGTCGTCTGCGAAAAGCCCCTTGCCTCGAACTACCGCGAGGCGCAGAAGCTGGCCGAGATTGCTAAGGAGGAGGGGCGCTTCCTCTGGGAGGCAGTCGTGACCACGCGCCAGCCGAACTTCAAGCTGGTTCGCGACGAGCTTCTGCCCAAGATTGGCACCGTCAAGATGGTGACCGTCAACTACAGCCAGTATTCGAGCCGCTACGATGCCTTCCGTGCCGGCGAGGTGCTGCCCGCCTTCGATCCCGCCAAGTCCGGTGGCGCCATCATGGATCTTGGTCTGTACTGTCTCACCTATACCATCGGCCTGTTCGGCGAGCCCAAGGCGGCCACCTACCTGCCCAACATCGAGCGCGGTATCGACACGAGCGGCATTGCCCTGCTTGAGTACGAGGGCTTCCGTGCTGTCAACATCTGCGCCAAGGACTGTGGCGCCCCCAGCGTCATGCAGGTTCAGGGAACCGATGGCTATATCGTCTCGAACTCGCAGCCCAACCAGTGCGGCGCAGTGACCTTGCACCTCAACGACGGTACCGAGGAGACCTACGATCGCAGTCTTCCGGTGATGTGGGAGGGTGAGTTCCGCGAGTTCCTGCGCCAGCAGCAGGCGGGCGACCTGGAAGAGTGCTACCGCCAGCTCGACGAGAGCCTTGTGGTGAGCCGCGTGCAGAACACCATTCGTTACGAGAGCGGCGTGGTGTTCCCGGCCGACGAGGCGTAAGCCATAGGCCGGGGGCACATCCCTACCTAAAGATGAGTCAAGGGCAAGACGTGCCACGGGCCTGCAGGAGCCCGCAAACAAGGGACACGCCCTTCTTTGCCGTGTCAGCCGGAGCCGCAGCCCGGTACGGAGGGCAAAGAAGGGCG
Organism: uncultured Coriobacteriaceae bacterium; assembly: GCA_902766835.1. GTDB lineage: Bacteria > Actinomycetota > Coriobacteriia > Coriobacteriales > Atopobiaceae > UBA1367. Next base: position 48,010 of record CACXFC010000242.1, read on the forward strand.
TGTCCCTTGTTTGCCGGCACTGGAAGCGCGTGGGAGCGTGCCATAGGGAAGCCTTCCCATTGGCAGACATCGAATTTCGTCGGCTGAGGCCATATTTGGCAGGTGGGACATCCGTTTCACCCCGCATATCCGGCCTCATTTCGTCAGCTGAGGCCGGAACCGTCGGGTGAGACGAATGACTCACCCGGCAGACCCTGCCACGCCGTGAACCGGGTAGCCAGCCGTTCCAGTCAGAACACCTCGCTTGCTGCGTTATACTTGTCCACAGCTTGTGGGCTGGCAGCGGTTTGACGGGAGGCTGTTTGCCCAGGCAGAAAAAGCACTGCTGTTCTCAGGGCCGCGTTCTCACATTGCGAGCGTGGCCTGAAACCGCTGCAAAAGGAGATGCCCATGAAACGCTGCACAACCCTTGCCTTGTCACTTGCTGCTGCCGTCGCCCTTGTCGGCTGCGGCGGCTCCGCGCCTGCTTCCAGCACCCCCGCAACTGATGAAGCTCCAGCCGAGGAGACCACCTCTACCACAAGCGAAGAAACCACCGTAACCTGGCTCGACGCCGTCGACTGGTCCAAGTATCAGGTACAGGACAACCCCTTCGAGCTGGGCGAATCGAGGCTTACGGCCCCGTTCACCTTCGACAGCCTGTTTGCGGCTGCCACAGAGGTGGAGCTCAGCAGCGTGGACGACACCGGCGCTCACGTAGATGTGGATGCGTCACAGCTTGCGCAGAGCACCGCAAAGCCCAGTGACACCACCAACACCGAGCCGCGTCTGGGCAAAAGCAGCTTGGTCATTGATGGTGACACGTACGCCCTGGGTTACTACGACCTTGCGAACGCGAAGACCTACCAGGAGCTGTATGCGGCCAACCAGTTCGAGCTCAGCAGCGAGAACGTTTATCGTTCCTATTGGCTGGTAGATGTGGAAGATCCCGAGGATGGCAGGGGAGAGGCCTACCTGTTTGAGGCCCTGCTCGACAAGTACGGCAGGCCGTCGTGGGTTATCACCATGGACAACTGGTCGATTCCCGAAATCTATTGGGAGCGCGACGGCTACAAGTTTGGCCTGTACATCGAGGACCTTTCCGGTGTGTGGAACGAGATCAATTACAGCCCCAAGTGCTTCTACTACGTCACGGACGCCGCATGGGACGGCCTGGTGGAGTCGAAGCTCTCCGACACGAAGTACAAGCAATCCGTAATGACCTTCGACGAGTTCCTAGCAGCCAACGGCAAGTAGCGACGTCTGACAATCGTGCGCGTGTACTGGGGGTATGCCCCCAGTACACGCGCAGAGCTATTGAAGGAGCGATAGAGTTAGAAACGTTGTTCAACATCCCCGTGCCAAAGTTGAGGGTGGTGCCCATGCAGTTCGACAAGACGTGTCTCCCTGAAGACGTGAAGGGGTATTTGAGGGAGATTTACAGCGATGATGGTCTGAGAGAGGCCTTCCGCTACTTCGATGTCGAGGTGATGGACGAGGAATGGGTAGCCAGGGAGTATGAGCAGGACAGAACCTGGCTGGAGTGCGCCATGGGTCCCAACCCTGAAGAGCATTGCAGCTACGGTGGCAACATCAAGGCGTTTGCCTTCGAGGCCGGTGGCGGGGTGTGGGTGGTCATAGATGACAGTCTCGTCGGCTATATCGGATCCGAGGGCGAGTGCGGATTCGTGTCACGGAACATCCACGAGTTCATGAACATCGTTTCCGTCTGGGGCGGGTATCTGGACGATTACTGGCGTGAGGATGTGCTGGCAAGTGAGAAGGCATTCTACGGCGTCATGAACGATCCCGAAAGGCTAGGCGGATACATGCCGGAGCTCGAGAGCCACAGAGAGGCGCTGCGAGGCTTCATCGAAAGGCACGACTTCACCAGAGAGATCTACGAGATAGCCCTGGAGGGCATGACGGTGACCCCCTTCTTGGTCTTCGAGGCTACGGCCGATGGTGAGTACGGGCCTTCGTACTCTGTGCTGCGTGGTCCCGACGGATCCGCCGAATTCATCGGCAACGGGCAGGAAGTATTACAGCGACTGATACGGCGTGTGACGACACGGTAGCGTGCGCTGGCGAGACCGTACATTTCAAAGGGACGACACCCTTTTGAAATGGGAATATGTGTCGACCTCGTAATTATCCACGATTTCAAAAGGGTATCGCCCTTTTGAAATGGTCCCTTTGAAATGAAATCTTTAGATGGGGGATGAACATGCCGAACATCATTGGATACGAGAACGCACTTCGCACGACGGGAACCATCGTTGCGTTCCACGAGGGATCGGTGGGCCACAACGAGGTGGGGGAGAATGTCCTGTCCTCCGCCCGGCCTAGGATTGAGGTCGAATTCACCGACTTCGAGGGCTCTCTCGCGGTTGGCTATGCCGGCCAGACAAAGGAGCACAGCCCGGCAACGATGAGGGTTTCTCAGGAGGTGGAGATAGAGTACTGGGACGTCTCCGAGGACAAGAAGGCAGCCATGGGCGCCGCTACGTCGGTGGTGACTGCCATGATGGGCGGCATGCTGAAGCTCTTCGGCCAGCGCAACGTCTCTGAGCGTTTCGTCGAGCTCGCAACAGAAGGCAACGGCAGAAGGCACTACCAGGTTCGCATAGTCGGCTAGGGCGCACGCGGACGACATGTGGGGCAATTAAGGGACACGCCCTTTTTTGCCTGGGGAGACACCCAAGGCAAAAAAGGCGTGTCCCTTAATTGCCCCACATGTCGTTCGGATGGCAAAAAAGGCGTGTCCCTTAATTGCCCAGGTGGGACAGATGCCTCCGGCATAACTGTCCCAAAACACGGCCCAATCGGACCCCAAACGGCCGATATGAGTCAAAGACGGCCGTCCTGTGCGGACCCCTTCTCAACGCATCCGCAGAATCCGGCTGGGAGTATACTGGCGGGTGCAGTGCACGCTGACGCAATCCTGAGAATATCAGTGACGCAATCCAGAGTCGATCGGGAGAGACCATGAGGGCGGGCGACATCGTCGGCTGGACCGACTACACCGAACACGGCTCAACTGTACGCTGGAAGATCGATGGCGAGGGCGCGCTCGTCGTCGAGTCGCTCTCCGGCACAGTGGGCGTGCTGGATTACTCGGGCTACCCGCCGTGCTACCCGCCCTACTACCCGCCATGGTACTCAAGCGCCAGCTCCGTTGCTTCGTTTAGGGTCTCGGATGGCTGCACCATTGAGTGCCGGAATTCGCTCGGCCTAATGTTTGACAGCTGCTGCTCACTCGCGTCTCTCGACCTCACGGGCCTCGACACCTCGGCGGTGACCAACATGTGCTGCACTTTCTGCGATTGTCACTCGCTCGCGTCGCTCGACCTCACGGGCCTCGACACCTCGGCGGTGACCAACATGTGCGGCACTTTCTGCAACTGCTCAGCCCTCACGTCTCTCGACCTCTCCGGCATCGACACTTCGGCGGTTGCGGACATGAGCGACATGTTCGCCGGCTGCATGTCTCTCGCCTCGCTCGACCTCTCCGGCATCGACACCTCGGCGGTGACCGACATGAGCCAGATGTTCGAAGACTGCCCGGCACTCGTCTCGCTCGACCTCTCGTCGTTCGACACGGGCGCCGTGACCGAAATGTTCCAGATGTTCGAAGACTGCCCGGCACTTCTCTCGCTCGACCTCTCGTCCTTCGACACGTCACGGGTGGGGGAAATGTCCTACATGTTCTCTGGTTGCACCTCCCTTGTGGCGCTCGACCTCTCGTCCTTCGACACCTCGGCGGTGACGAACATGGGCGGCATGTTCTCCGGCGACCAATCGCTGCGCGAGGTGAGGCTGGGCGGTGCGTTCGGCTTCGTGGCAGGGGAGACCTCCACGATGCTGCCCGATCCGCGGGGCGACGGCTATACGGGCAGGTGGGTGCGCGTGTCTCCCGACGGCTCGTACGTGGAGCCGGCGTACGCCCCCGAAGAGCTTCGGGACAACTGGGCCCCCGAGCTTGCCGGCACGTGGGTGTGGGAGCGTCAATGAGCGCTTAAGGGAAACTAAGGCCGTGTCCCCCTGCCCCAAAAGTGAGTCGGGGCAACTAAGGGACACGCCCTTTTTTGCCCCCTAAGTTGGTATGCCTCCAGCACACCCTGAAAATTAGGAGACACGCCCTAATTCCCAGGGCAAGCTGCGCTATGAAGCGCCTCTAGCGACCGGCGTCTTCCTGCCTGTTCTCCCAGTGATCGAGTTTGGTGTAGTTGCGGTTCGATTCCATGCTGTGCTGCCAGTTGCGCGAGAAGATCTCGCCGTAGATGCAGTTGAGGGCATAGCGTATGCAGGCCTGGCTGTAGAACGTCGCAACGCGCCCACTGCGGGTCTCGCGCTTGGGCAGGGCGATCGTGCACTCAATGCCCGGGACGTAGCTCTCAGACTTTTCGTACGAGGTGATGGCAATGACCTTGCAGCCTCTGCTGCGCAAGTTCTTGAGTGGCTCCTCAAGTTGCGAGAACAACAGACCAGAGTGTGTGACAAGCACCGCTACGTCGCGCGCAGAGAGGATGTTGCTCACCACGAGGTTGTCGCCATTGCGCATCCCCTCGAGGCAGGGGATGTCGACTTTGGTGAGCAGGTTCATGAACCCATTGACCGAGACGGCGCTGTCACCGACGGCATAGATCGCCACGCGACGTGCCTCGCAAATGAGCCGCGCAGCCAGACTGACCGATTCAGGCGTTATGGTTTGGTGAGCTTCCTCCAAGGCATTGCGGGAGAGGTTGAGGATAGAATCCATGGTCTCCTGCGTGGTGGCATTCTCCATGAAGGGAAGATCGGGGTTGACGTCAAACACGTGCAGGCGAGCACGCTCGCGCTCGCGGGTGAGCTCGAGGCGGGAGGCGCGGTAGCCCTCAAGTCCAAGCTTGTGGCAGAAGCGCGTCACGGCAGCGTTGGATGTGTGGGTTGCCTTTGCCAGCTCTCCGATGTTGAGCTCTGCGACCTCGTCAGGGTGCTCCATCACATACTGCGCGATTGCCTGGTCGGTATCGGTGAAGCCATCGGTGGTTCTTAGGAGGTCAAAGAGTGCCATGGCAACCTCTTTCAGCTGGCGTTGAAATTGATTTCCAACATTAATACTAGTTGCTCATTGAGGGTATTGCCTGTTGTAGGATTACCTTAATCGATTAAGCTCGTGAGAGGGGAGTGTGTCATGGCGTTTCCGGAAGGTTTTCTCTGGGGTGGTTCTATCAGTGCGGCCCAGGTTGAGGGTGGCTGGAACGAGGGCGGCAAGAGCCCTGTGCAGATAGACTATGCCGGCCCCGATGCGGGCATTGGCCTGCGCTCCATCTACTACCGCGCGGCCGATGGCAGCCGTGGCGTAATGCAGCAGTTCGACCGCCTTCCCGAAGGCGCCACCTACGAGCTCTTCGACGACATCGACTACACCAACCATGAGGCGAGCGACTTCTACCACCATTGGCGCGAGGACCTCGACCTCTTCGCTGAGATGGGCTTTACCACTTTCAACACCACGGTCAGCTGGGCGCGCATCTACCCGCAGGGCGTGGCAGGCGGTGTCAATGCCGAGGGAGTGGAGTTCTATCGCCAGGTGTTTGCCTATGCCCGCGAGCTGGGTATGGACCCGGTCATCACGCTCTACAAGTATGACGAGCCTACCTACTTTGAACTTACCTATGGCGACTGGACCAACCGCGCCATGATCGACGAGTTCGTTACCTTCGCCACCACCTGCTTCCGCGAGTACCAGGGCCTCGTGAACAAGTGGCTCACCTTCAACGAGATCAACGTGCTCACGCACTTCCGCGACATTCCCGAGAACTACGTCAAGATTCACAACCAGATGGTGGCCTCGGCGCGCTCGGTGCTGGCGGCGCACGAGATCGATTCTTCCATTAAGGTGGGCTGCATGATCGCGGGCATGTGCATCTACCCGCTTACCTGCGATCCCGAAGACGTGTTTGCGGCATACAAGGCGTTCCAGGACGGCTTTGCCTATTGTGCCGACACCATGGTGCGCGGCGTCTATCCGGACTTTGCCGCTCGCCTGTGGGCCGAGAAAGGCGTGGACACCTCAACCTTTGCGCAGGATGCTGACGTGCTTGCTGCGGGCACAAGCGACTTCCTCGCATTCTCGTATTACAGCTCCAGCGTGGTGACCACCCACGACGTGGAAGCCAACCTTGCGGGTAACCTGGTCTCCAGCGTGAAGAACCCCTACATCGAGGCCTCCGAGTGGGGCTGGCAGATTGACCCCAAGGGGTACCGCTACTTCGTGAACGTGCTCAACGACCGCTACGACGTGCCGCTCTTTGACGTCGAGAACGGCTTGGGCGCCATCGACGAGCTAGTGGTGGAGGATGGCGAAGAGCGTGTACACGACCCGTACCGCATCGATTACCTGCGTCGCCACATCCAGAACCTGAGGGCTGCCGTGGAAGAGGACGGCGTGCGCCTGTTTGGGTATACGACCTGGGGCCCCATCGATTTGGTGGCCTTCACCACCGGTCAGATGAAGAAGCGCTACGGCTTCATCTATGTTGACCGCAACGACGATGGCACGGGTGACCTGCACCGCGTGCGCAAGGACTCCTTCTTCTGGTATAAGAAGGTGTTGGCCAGCAACGGAGCCGAGCTCGACTAGGACGGTCACGGTACGCGCGTTGGGGCGCACCCCTTTCCTCACGCATGTGAGGAAAGGGGTGCGCCCCATGCGTATGTCCCTAGTCTTGTTCCGACTTACTGCTTGGCAACCAGCTTTGCGGCGCTGGTGCAGCCAACGCCCGCACGGTCCATGCCCATGTCGATGAGCTCGAAGAAGTGCTCCTGCGTGCGGATGCCGCCCGAGCCCTTCACCTTGATGCGTCCCTCTGCTGCCTCAATCATCGTGCGCACGACCTCCACCGTTGCCCCGTGCTGCGGGCCACCGGTGTAGAAGCCCGTGGAGCTCTTGATGAAGTCGGCGCCGGCGTTGGCTGCGCAGCGGGTGCCGTCGGCTACCTGCTCGAGGGTGAGGGCATCGCTCTCGATGATGACCTTCACGGCAACGCCGTGCGCATGGCACGCCTCGACCACGCCACGGATGTCCTCGGTCACATACGCAAGGTCACCGTCGACGAGCTTGCCGAAGTTGGCCACCATGTCGAGCTCCAGCAGCGGAAACTCCTCAGCGTAGATCTTTGCCTGGGCGGCCTTTGCCTTGGGCGTCGACTGGCCGAAGGGGAAGTCGCATACGCAGCACAGGTCCGTCTCGGTCCCCTCTACAAGGGGAGCCACCAGGGGCAGGGCGGCGGGGTTTACGCACACGGTCCTGCAACCAAGTTCAACGGCCTCGGCTACGTACGAGCGAATCTGCTGCTCGGAGAACTCCGGCTTGAGGATGGCATAGTCGATGTAGGCTGCCAGCTCTCGGCTGGTCATGGCGGCAGCGGGCTTGCTTGGTGTCACGATGGACTCCTTCGGACGAGTTGAATGGTTGCCAAGAAGTATAGTGCGAGTGGTGGCAACTGGCGAAGAGGTCGGAGCTCAACCTCGTAGGCGCGAGGCCTATGGTTGAGGCCAGCTCAAAAATGGCTTTCAACTTGCGTGGCCCTTGTTTGCCCCTAAGATCTAGTGCATGCCTGCTGTGGCCTCTTCCAGGATGCGCAGCTGGGCGATGGTCTCCTCGGGCTTAACCAGCTGCGGGGCGCCGTTGACCAGCGTCTCGTAGAGCGCCTCGTAGAAGCCACTGTAGGTGCTGCGCACCGTCTCCACGCGCTCCTCGTGCATGACGCCGTCCTCGTCGTAGTAGCGCAACGTGCCCCACTGCTCGGGCGTGTCCAGGCCAAAGTCGGGATGGCCTGCGGGCAGATAGAACTTCTTGAGGTCGCGCTCCTGCTGGTCCTTCTCCACCTTGATGAAGGTGCCGCGCTCGCCGTAGACCTCAAAGCTGGGGCGCAGGATGGCCGCGTGGTAGTTGGAGGCTGCGGTGGCCTTGATGCCCAGCTCGTCGTAATACAGGTCGAAGTCGTAGTAGGTCTCGGGATGGCCCTCGCCATAGAGCTGCTTGGCCTCGGCGCGCCAGTGGTCGGGGATGCCCAGCCAGCTGATGAGCTGGTCGACGCTGTGGCAGGCATGGCCGTAGCAGATGCCCATCAGGCGATCGTAGGTGCCCTCCTTGGCATAGCGCAGGTACTCCTCGCGCCAGTAGTCGTAGTGCGTCACAATCTCGAAGACGCGGCCCAGCTTGCCGGAGGCCATGACCTTCTGGGCGGTGAGGAAGTCGGAGTCGAAGCGGCGGTTCTGGTAGCACTGGACGGTCACGCCCTTGGCCTCGGCGAGGGCGTAGAGTTCCTCGGCCTCGGCCACCGTGCCCACGAAGGCCTTGTCGCACACCACGTGCTTGCCTGCCTCGAGCGCCTGCTTGGTGAGGGCGTAATGGGTGTTATGCGGGGTGGAGATCTCCACGATGTCAATCTCGGGGTCGCTCAACATGGCCTCGAGGTCGGTGGTGTACTCCACGCCGGGCAGGGCGGGCCATGCCGTGTGGTTGATGTGGCGGGCATAGATGGTCTTCACGCGGAACTTGTCGGGCAGGGCCTGGCTGAAGGGGATGTGGTAACGGTTGGAGCCCTTGCCGTTGCCGATGAAGCCGATGTTCAAGATGCGGTCTGCCATAGTGTTTCTCCTTGTCCTGTAAGGGTTAGTCGACCAATTCGGGATCGAGTGCCGCGTTGGACAGGTTGCCAAAACTGTCGATGGCCGTCACTTTGGCACCCATGACGGCGGCTCCCTCGTCCTCGGTCTGGCTCTCGTCCACGTGCGTATCGAAGGTCATGTCGTATGCGAAATATCCCTTGCCCATGTTGGCGCCGGTCTGCTCGCCACCGTAGAGGGAGTAGCTTTCGAAGACGAATCCGTCGTCTACCAGCTCCTGCCCGGTCTTGCCCACAAGGGCATCGAGCTCTTCTTGGCTCAGCTGGTCACCTGAGATATCCTCGGCGCTTACCAGCTTGAGGCCGCTCACGACCTCCGCGAACTTCTGGGCGTAGTCTTCCGCACCCATGTCGAGGTCGGCAAACTTGCCCTCCAGGGCCATGTCCATCTTGGCCACTGCACGGACGCGGGCCCCATTGGCTGCAAACACGCACACGAAGTACTTGTCGTTGTAGCTGTAGCTGATGTCCTGGCTCTCTATGCCTGCGAGTGCGTCGCCCAGCGTCGTCCATGTGGACGTGTCGACCTTGGCAGGTTGGCTGGCGGCGGCAGATGAGCTGGCGGCGGATGTATCCGCCTGCGACGAGCTGCCTCCACAGGCGGCAAGGGGCGCGGTGGCAAGGGCCATGGAAAGCGCGAGCGCGGCGATGCGAAGGGTAGGACTCCTCATGAATGGCTCCTTCTCAACAGGGGCTTTGGGCAAACTCTAGTGTACGGCGTCGGTACGCTGGGTGACGGGGGCAATTAGGGGATACGCCCGGTTTGCCCCACCTGGTGACATGCCGCCCAGCGCCTTGTCGCCCTAGGCCAGAGAGTCCTTCTCGTTTACTCCCATGTAGGAGAGCATGCCATCGACTGCCACCTTGGCTGCGGCGACGGCGTGCACCACGGTATTGGGTCCGGTAACCACATCGCCCGCGGCAAATACCCCCGGCACGGTGCACATGCCGTGTTCGTCCACAATCAGCAGGCCGCGGTCGTCGCCCTTGAGGCCCTCGGTGGTGAGGATGAGCTTGTTCTTGGGCTTCTGCGAGACGGCCACTATAACCGTGTCGCAGGTTACCTGGTCGAGCTCCTCTTCGTAGCCCGTCACGCGATCGTTCTCGTCGAAGATGGCGGTCTTGAAGACGGGCCCCTTCTCGTTGATCTCGCAGATGGCCTTGCCCTGCACCAGCTCGGCACCGTCGAGCAGGGCATACTCAAGCTCGTCGGTGCTTGCGGAAATGTGCTTGCTGCGGGCGTAGAGCGTGACCTCATTGGCGCCCTGACGGATGGCGGTGCGCGCCACGTCCATGGCGGTGTTGCCAGCACCGATGACGGCCACGCGGTCGCCAATCTCTGCGGTCTCGGGGCTCATGAGGTAGTCGAGGCCAAACAACACGTTGCCTCCCGCCTCTCCCGAGACGCCCAGCGTCTGCGCGCGCCAGGTTCCCGTGCCGACGAAGATTGTATCGTAGCCATCGCGGAAGAGGTCAGGGATGGTGAGCGATGAGCCGATGGCCGTGTTGTGTCGAATCTTGACGCCGAGGACCTCCAAGATTTCCTGATAACGGTCGAGCACGCGCTTGGGCAGGCGGTACTCCGGGATGCCGTAGCGCATGACGCCGCCGAGGCGCGGGTTTTGGTCGAAGATCGTGACGGCCACACCCATCTGTGCGAGGCGCATTGCCGCGACGATACCAGCGGGGCCACCGCCAATGACGGCCGCGCGCTTGCCGGTGGGCTCGGGCTTCTTGAAGCGGACGCGCTCGAGGTATGTGCTTGACACGTAGTTCTCAATGGCGGAGAAGTGGATGGGCGTTCCCTTGCGGCCGCGCACGCAATGACCCTCGCACTGTGCGCCATGGTTGCAGATGAGCGAGCAGACGGCGCTCATGGGGTTGTTCTGGAAGAGCACTGCTCCCGCCTCGTCCATCCTGCGTTCGCGGAACAGCTGTATCACCAGGGGAATGGACGTGCTGACGGGGCATCCCTTCTGGCAGAGGGGCTTCTTACAGTTGAGGCAGCGCTCTGCCTCTTCGACGATATGCAGTGCCATGGTGCTCCTTCGATATGTGATGTGCCGTTGCTCTCTAAGATAGCCTGTGAAGCTTCTCTTTTTGGGCGTGGTCCACAAGTTTGGAACTGAGTTTTGGAGCAAGGGGCAAAGAGGGTCACTTTTCTGGACTTGTGTTGAGTGGCGACAGCTTGCGATTGGCTCCGGGTGAACCTATCGTTATGTCGAACGTGCGATGCAAGTAGCGTGCGCAAGGAGCAATGGGGGAGAGACGATGCGTCATCACGTGAAGGTAACCGTGCTCGACAAGAAGTGTTTCTGTGACCTGCAAAAGACCTATCTGGCCGATCCTGAGAGCGGCCCCTGTGGGGTCTTTGAGGTGGGGGACACCTTCGAGTTCTGGCGTGATGGCGGGCGCGACGACTTCTGGCACTTTGGTGCCACGGCGGGGCCGGATGGGCGTGCCTTCCCCTGCGCGGAGGCGTGGGACTGCATCAGCCGCTACGTGTACACGGCGCTGCAGGGTGGCTCCATCATGCACAAATGGACGGCCGATGACCGTCAGATGGTGGCCTGCTGCAACGATGGCACGCGTCCGGTGGTCTTTCTCATCGAGCGCGAGGATCTGCCCGACACGCCCGAGGAGGAGGCGTGGCTTGCCGAGGCCGAGCGCACGGGCTACTTCCGCAACGGGAGCGAGGAAGCCTACACGGGATAGGGCGTGAGGAAGGCCTCAGCCCAGCTTGGGAGGCAGCACGTACTCTGGTGCAACATGCGCGCATACCCTACAATCCCTACATTACGAAGGGATGAGTCATGAGCAAATCGCGCATTGTGCTGGAGTGGTTCCAGATTGCCTTTGGCCTTCTGGTGTTCTCGTTTGGCGTGCACTTGACCATATTTGCCAACATTGGCGTGGCACCGTGGGACTGCTTGGGCATGGGCATTGCTGCGCACACCCCGCTCAACTATGGGCTGGCAATGACGGTAACGAGCGTCATCATCCTCTTCATCGACCTGGCCATGCGCGAGCGCATCGGGTTTGGCACCATCATCGACGCCTTGCTTACCGGCAACTTCGTGCAGTTCTTCAACGACCTTAACCCCCTGGCACCCAATCAGAATATGCTTGTGGGCGTGGCGCTCATGCTCGTGGGCTTTGTGTTCATGGCCGTGGGAATGTGGATTTACATGCGTGCGGCACAGGGCTGTGGCCCTCGTGACGCCTTGCTGGTGGGGTTGGGCAAGCGCTTCCCCAAGGTTCCCATCGGTGTGGTGCAGATCGTGCTTTGGGTGGCAGTGACGGCAGTCGGTTGGCTGCTGGGAGGCCCCGTGGGTGTGGGCACGCTGCTCTCCGCCTTTGTTGCCGGCGCCGTGACGCAATTGGTGTATCAGGCGCTGCATTTCGAACCGCGCGACGTGGTGCATCGCGATGTGTTTGAGGTGAGCCGAGCGCTGGCCGAGCGTTCCTAGACGCCGTATGTTCCGCTTCTTGTTGCAGGATAGCTAAATAGCTAATATATTATCTATAAATTGCTGTTTACTAGTATTATGGATAATATAATAGCTATGATAACGCTTACTAAAAAGACCCCTGATGTCATTCAGGCAGAGTTGGCCGAGCGAGTTCGTGCGCGGCGCAGGGAACTTCGTTATTCACAGGCCGAATTGGCTGAGAGGTCTGGGGTCTCGCTCGGCTCGCTCAAGCGGTTTGAGCGTACACATGAGATATCGCTTGCCTCGCTCGTCAAGCTCTCCATCGCGCTCGATTGCCGTGAAGATTTCGAAACGCTTTTTGCCCGCAGGCGATATGGTTCAATCGAAGAGGTGATTGCCGATGTCGAACATACTGCCTAAACAGCTTGCTGGATTAAAGCACCTCTCGGTCAACCTGAGTGGTGCGCGTGTGGGCACGCTAGCCCTCAGCAGGCAGGGCACAGTGTTGTTCGAGTATGCTCCCGAATGGCTCGCAAGGGGTTTCTCCATCAGCCCCTTTTCTCTTCCCCTTCGATCTGGGTTGTTCGAGGCATTACCGGATATGCCCGACGGACTGTTTGGCATCTTTCGCGACAGTCTCCCCGATGACTGGGGGAGACTTCTTCAGGATCGCGCGCTTGCCGAGGCGGGTGTTCGTCCCGGTTCTCTATCGAGCTTGGCCCGCTTGGCGCTGGTGGGTACGATGGGACTTGGCTCCCTTGAGTATGAGCCTTGCTGTGCGATTGGTGCTCGCGAAACACCGGAGAGCGACTGGGATTACGTCTCACGGGAGTGCCAGCGGCTCATGGAGGGTAATACTTCAGAAGCATTGGACATGCTCTATGCACGAGGCTCCTCTTCTGGCGGTGCTCGGCCCAAGGTAATGGTCGACATGGATGGCGAACCATGGATTGTCAAATTCCCCTCGAATTTCGATGGTCCAAATGCGGGAATACGGGAATACAAACTTGCACAAGCTGCACGGAAGTGTGGCATCACCATGTCGGAAGTCAAACTCATCCCCTCGAAAGCTTGCGGCGGCTACTTTGCAACCAAACGCTTTGACCGTTCTGTGGACGATTTCGGTGTGACGCATAAGGTTCACATGGCGAGTGCCGCGGCGCTGCTCGAGGCCTCGCCCTTCGATGTGCTCGATTACCGCGATCTCATGCAGCTGACTCTCGAGTTGACCGGTAGCGTGTCAGACTGTGAGCAGCTCTATCGCGTCATGTGCTTTAACGTACTGGTAGGCAACTGCGACGATCATGCCCGCAACTTCTCCTATATATGCCATGACGGTTTGTGGAGATTGGCGCCGGCGTACGACCTGACCCAGGATGAGGGGTTTCTGGGTGAGCATGCCACGCTTGTGAATGGCAAGGGTGCCGACATTACCGAAGAAGACCTGCTTGCAGTAGGCAGGACGGGTGGCGTTGCCATGCACAAAGGCCGTGAGATACTGAGGCAGACCGCAGCGTGCGTGGCTGACGATTTGGGTTAGTGAATGTATGCGGCCATGCGATGATTGTTCGACTGTAATATGCTGTGAGCATCGCAGCCTTCCAGAGGAGCCCCCATGCCCATCGCATCCATCGATGTTCACAGCCATGCCTTGCCACAAGCCTACCTTGACGCTCTTGCCGAGCTGGGCGTAGACCCGGTTGCGGAGGACGGCTTCCCCACGCCTGCATGGAGCGAGGAGGCCCACCTGCGCTTCATGGAGGAGACAGGGCAGGAGTTCTGCATCCTTTCCCTCTCCACGCCGCACATCCACCGGGGTGACGACGCTGCCGCCGCGCGTCATGCACGGGCCATCAACGACGAACTGGCTGCGGTATGCCGCCGCCATCCCGGCCGCTTGGGCTTTGCCACTACGCTGCCGGTTCCTGCTGTGGAGGCCTCCATCGAGGAGGCGCGGCGCGGCTTTGACGAGCTGGGTGCACGTGGCGTCAAGCTGCCCAGCAATGGCAACGGCATCTACCTGGGCGATCCTGTGCTCGAGCCGCTCATGGCCTTTCTCGACGAACGCGCTGCGGTGGTGACCATCCATCCCTCGCTGCCCTCCGCTGTGCCGCAGGGCATCTTCACGGCGGGCCCCGCGCCGCTCTTTGAGTACATCGCCGATACCACGCGTGCCGTGCTCAACCTCATGGCGCATGGCGTCATCGAGCGCTATCCGCATATCCGCTGGGTCGTGCCGCATGCGGGCTCGTTTATGCCCGCCATCGCGCACCGGCTTACTGGCATCTCGCGCGTGCTGGTGCCTGCGGGCATGATGGAGTCCATCGACGTGATGGGCAACCTGCGCAGCCTGTACTGGGACCTTGCCGGCGACGCGCGCCCCGTCATGCTCGAAGGCCTCATGCACATCGCCGACCCCACACATCTGCTCTATGGCAGCGACACGCCCTACACGCCTACGCCCATCACGGCGCGCAACAAGGAGGGCCTTGCGGAAGACCCGCTCATCGCACCCGTTGCCCGGGCGGTGTTCCACGACAATGCCGCGCGACTGTACGGATTGGATGCCTAGAGCCGGACAAAAAGTACACCCTTTACAACGCAATCCCGCACTCCCATTTCGAGAGTGCGGGATTGCGCTACAAAGGGTATGAATTGCGCGTTTGCTCGCAGCGCTTCGGCCTAGCCCAGCTCGGCTCCGTTGCTCTTGCAGACCTTCTGGTACCAGAAGAAGGAGTCCTTGCGGTAGCGCTTCATCTCCTTGAGGTCGAACTCGTCGCGGTCCACGTAGATGAGACCGTAGCGCTTGGTGATGCCCTGGTGCGTGGAGATGAGGTCGAAGGCGCTCCAGGGGCTGTAGCCCATCAGATCCACGCCATCGGTGATGGCCTGCTGGCAGGCCTTGATGTGCTGGCGCAGGTAGTCGATGCGGTAGTCGTCGTGAATGCGTGGCTCGCCATCCTCCCACACAAGCTCATCGGGCACGCCGCAGCCGTTCTCGGTGATGAGCAGCGGCAGCTGGTAACGCTCCCACAGCTGACGCAGCGTGACGCGCAGACCAACCGGATCTATGCCCATGCCGTAGCTGGTCTGCTGCTGCAGCGGGTTGCTGACGTTGGCGGCAAGGCCGGGGAAGGTCATGAGGCCGGTCATGAAGGCGATCGCGCCACCCTTCGCCTTGGCTTCCTCTATGCGGCGCTCGCCCTCCTCAAAGGAGACGTACTCGGCGCAGCCGGCGCCGTAGTAGTTGAAGGCAATGAAGTCCGGCTTGGCGTCCTTGAGGGCGACCCAGTCCTCGTCCTCCACGTCGGGGGCGATGCCCTGGTCGCTCCACCAGTTCCAGAGGGCCTCGGGATACTCGCCAAAGACGGCGGTGTCCAGGAACAGGCGGTTGCGCAGCTGGTCCCAGTCCATGGCCGCGAGGTTGTCCTCGGGCTTCGAGCTCGCCGGGTAGATGGCCGTGATGTTGGGCGCCGGGGCAATCCAGGCATCGGGGCACATCTCGTGACAGAGAATCATGGCCTTGGCCTGTGCCACCAGCATGTGGTGGTTGGCCTGCCACTGACCCTTCGGGCCACCGTACTGGGCGCCTTGGAAGAGGGCCATCATGTTCTGCTCGTTGATGGTGAGCCAGTACTTGACCTTGTCGCCGTATGCCTCAAAGCAGACGCGGCAGTACTCGATGAAGTCGTCGATGCACTGGCGGCTCGCCCAGCCACCGTACTCGTCCTGCAGGCACTGCGGCAGGTCGAAGTGGTAGAGCGTCACCACGGGCTCGATGCCGTGATCATGGCACTCGTCGATGACCTCGTGGTAGTGCTGGATGCCAAGCGGGTTGGGCTCGCCCTTGCCGGCGGGCAGGATGCGCGGCCAGGCGATGGAGAAGCGGAACTCCGTGAAGCCCATCTCGGCCATGAGGGCGATGTCCTCGCGGAAGTGGTGGTAGTGGTCGACGCCGTCATTGAAGTTGGTCGTGCCCTCGGGGACCGGTGCGGTATCGCTCACGCAGAGCGTGCGGCCGTCATCAAGATAGGCACCCTCGCACTGGTAGGCTGACGACGAAGCGCCCCAGAGGAACCCGTCGGGAAACGGCTTGAGTTGCTTGTAATCCATGGTGTCCCTTTCTCCCTTATGACAAACCAGCACCCTGAGAGTAGCAAAGCCAAACGAAACGTGTGCGTCTGTTCCTTCAGTGGTTGAGCGAGACGCGTTTTGCCGCGGTGTTAGTCACGCAGATGCAACACGCAGGCGCTAGGCTGTGAGGTAATCCCCGTAGATCGGAGCTGCCATGTCCTTCATAGACCTTGCCACTGCCCGCTACTCTTGCCGCGCCTTTACGGACGAGCCGGTGACCCAGGCCGAGCTCGACCAGCTGCTTGAGGCCGTGCGCGTTGCCCCTACCGCCAAGAACACCCAACCGGTCAAGGTGTGGGTCTTCCGCAGCGAGGAAGCGCTTGAGAAGATTCGCGCCTGCACGCGTTGCCACTTCGGCGCACCGCTGCTGGTGCTCTTTGGTGCGGACTCTGCTGACGAGGGGGTCTTCGTGCGTCCCTCCGACGGGCAGAACGCCGCCATTGGCGACGCCTGCATCGTGGCCACCCACTACATGCTGGAAGCCGAAGATCTGGGACTCAACACCACATGGGTGGGGTTCTTCGACACCAAGCTCATCAACGAGGCCTTCCCGCAGACGGTGGGCTACGACCTGGTGGGCCTGTTCCCCACGGGTCATGCGGCACCGGAAAAGGGTGGCCCAAGCCCTCGTCACACCGAGCGCAAGGCGCTCTCGGAGTACGTTGAGGAGCTCTAGGAATTCATCGGAATCGGGGACGGTCCTTGATTCCGATGGACCGGAAACGAGGACCGTCCCCGATTCCGATGCTCTGGTGACCAGCGCGGAAGACCTCATCCAGAAGGACACACTCAAGCTCGCCGCCCTGAAGACCTGCGTCTGCAGCTCAACGACTGGATTCGCAGCAGCCTGCCACTGCGCAAGCAGCGCGTTGGGGCCAGCGCCTGTGGTGCTGGCCCCTGCATGCTAGAACTGGCCGTTGTCGTTGGCAGGCACCTGATTGGGGTCAAGGTGCTGCACGACATCCCAGTGCTCGGCTAGCTTGCCATCCTGCATGCGGTAGATGTCGCACACCTTGTTGACGCCCATGTCCACTGTGCACTTGAAGAAGACCATCACGAGGTCTCCCTCCTCCACGATATGGACGATCTCCATCTTGGGATGGGCGGCAAAGAACTTCTCGCAGAAGCGCACGAAGCCGTCGCGGCCATCTTCGACGGTGGGGTTGTGCTGCTTGTAGCTGGGCAGCAGGTATTCGTCAATCTTACTTACGTCCCATGCGTTAAAGACCTCCGCGTAGAACTTCTCAACGATCTGCTTGTTGGTCATGACTCGCCCCTTTTCGTTGTGGTCAAACGGTTTCTTGTGTGCTGGGTGCCGTCTCGCAAAGCTCTATACCATTTTTGATTAACCATGCGTGCGACTTCTCTGGTGGCTGGGAACGGTAGATTATTAATGACAAATGGTTTGCGACTCGCCGTTTTTCCCGATATCCAGTCATGCTTTTTCGAAAATCGATACAAGCATCTTTTGAGTACTTACCGCCCCTCTGCGCTCCGTTGTATAAAACGGTTAACAGCAGATACAACAGTGCGGAGGGCAACATGAAGATCACAAGGATGCGCATCAATCACTTGCAAGACCCGCTCGGCTTTCGCCTTTCCAACACCATGTTCTCTTGGGTGGTGGAGGAATCGGCTGGCAAGGTGGCAACGCAGTCGCGCATCGTTGTGACAAGCCAGGGTGCAACCGTCATCGACACCGGCTGGGAGCAGCTCGACTCGCTCGCGGCCAATGTGGGCGTACCCCTGCGTCCGCGCACGTGCTACGAGTGGACGGTTGCCGTGCGCACCGACGCAGGCGAGGAAGCCATCTCTCCTGTTGCCTCCTTCGAGACGGGCAAGATGGATGAGCCCTGGCAGGCCCAGTGGCTGGTGTGCGACGGTGCAGAGTCGCCTCGCCACCCCATCTTCCAGACGGAGCTTGCCCTTGCGGGCGAGGTTGCCTCCGCTCGCCTGTACACCTGCGGCCTTGGCTTCTACGATGCGAGCATCAACGGCGAGCGTGTGGGTGACGAGTACCTGGCACCTGGTACCAACGCCTACGACCGCTGGCTGCAGGTGCAGACCTACGACGTCACCGAGCAGCTCCGCGCGGCAGGCGAGACGGCTGCCCTTGCCTTCCGCATGGGCAACGGCTGGTGGAAGGGCCGCTTTGGTTTCATCCCCGAGGACCGTGGCTTCTACGGCAACGACTGGCGTCTGATTGCCGAGCTGCATGTGACCTACGCCGACGGCACCAAGCAGGTGTTTGCCACCGGCGAGGGCTGGCAGATGACCCGCTCCACCACCTACGCCTCCAACATCTACGATGGCGAGTACGTTGACGACACCCTGCCAAAGACGGAGCCCGTGCCGGCCGAGCTGCTGGGTGCCGAAGAGGCCGCCGCCGCAACGGCCAAGCTCACCGACCGCCTCTCCCTGCCCGTGCGCGCACATGAGACCTTTGCGCCCACGGCGGTTGAGGTACCCTCGGGCGACCTCGTCCTCGACATGGGCCAGGAGTATGCCGGCACCTTCCGCCTGCGCGTGCACGAGCCGGCAGGCACCAAGATCCACGTGCAGCTGGGCGAGCTTTTGCAGGGTGGCGAGTTCTATCGCGACAACCTGCGCTCGGCCAAGCAGGAGTACGTGTATGTGAGCGATGGCGCAGAGCATGTGCTGGAGCCGCGCTTCACCTACTACGGCTACCGCTTCGTGCGCATCAGTGGCCTCACTTCCTTCGACCCCGCGGACTTCACGGGCGTGGCGCTCTACTCCAGCTTTGAGGAGGCGGGCACCCTCACCACGGGTCACGCCCTGGTCAACAAGCTCATCTCAAACTCGCGCTGGGGCATGAAGAGCAACTTCGTAGACACACCCACCGACTGCCCGCAGCGTGACGAGCGCATGGGCTGGACGGGCGACGCGCAGGTGTTTGCTCCCACGGCCCTCTATCTGGCCGACCAGCTGCCCTTCTATCGCAAGTTTGCCTACGACATGGCGCAGGAGGCTGCCAAGCACGATGGCGGTGCGCCGCTGGTGGCCCCTTCGTTCATGCTCGACGGCCCGGGTTGCGCCGTGTGGGGCGATGCGACCTGCTTCATCCCCTGGCAGAACTACGTCTTCTCGGGTGACCCCTCGGTGCTTGCGGAGCACTACGACACCATGAAGGCATGGGTCGACTACATCGAGCGCACCGACGAGGGCGACAAGCACCTTTGGGGCGGCCTGCATCAGCTGGGCGACTGGCTGGCCCTCGACGCACCCAAGAACGATCGCACCGGCGCCACCGATCCCGATTTCATCTCGTACCTGTACTGGTGGCGCAGCACGCGCGAGGTGGTGGAGGCTGCCCGCGTCCTGGGCTTTGAGGACGACGTGCGCACCTACGAGGCAATGGCCCAGCGTATCTCCGACTACATCTACGCCGAGTACTTCTCTCCCAACGGGCGCTGCGCCGTCACCACGCAGACCGCCTATGCGCTGTGCATCGCCTTCGGCTTTGGCTCCCCGGAGTTCAGCGCCTTCGCACTCGATCGCGCGCTTACCCGCAACGAGGGCAAGCTGCTCACGGGCTTTGTGGGGACCAACTTCCTCACCCGCGCCCTCTGTATGGCGAACATGCCCTCCAAGGCCTACGACCTGCTGCTCAACGAGGAGTACCCCGGGTGGCTGCGCGAGGTCAAGCTGGGTGCAACCACCATCTGGGAGCGCTGGAACTCGCTGGATGACAACGGCGTCATCACCGGCATTGGCATGAACTCCATGAACCACTACTCCTATGGGTCGATTACCGAGTGGCTCTTTGGGTATGCGGCGGGCCTGCGTCCCGTGGAGAGCGTGCCGGGATTCCGCCGTGCGATTGTGGCGCCGCTTCCCACCTGGCGTCTTGGCCACCTGGAGTGTGAGCGTACCAGCTCGGCAGGCACCTGGCGCGTGGCTTGGAGCTGCGTTGACGAGCGTCACCTGCGCTTCGAGCTGACCGTGCCCTTTGGCTGCGTGGCCGAGGTCGAGCTGCCCCTGGCACCCCAGAGTGCCTACGACGAGCTGGGCGGACGTGAGCTGGGAGCCGGCACCTACGCGATTGAGTACGAGACCACCGCGCCGCTGCGTCGCGTTCCCTCGGTCGACTGGCCCATTGGCGACCTGCTTGCCGCGCCTGACACCGACGCCATCGTGCGCGCCCACTGCAAGCCCGACTGGGTTGCCCCGGACGAGCTGGGTATGCCCATGCGCGACCTTGCCTACAAGCTGGCTCGCGGATCGCGCCAGATGAGCGACGAGGCGCTTGCCGCCTGCGACCAAGAGCTCCGTGCGCTGGCAGAGAAGGGGCCCGAGGCCTAGGCCTTCAGGCGCGTCGCGCCGCGCACCACAACAAACCGATTCACCCATGCAAGGCACTGCTCGCGCAGTGAGGAGACACTGCGCGCGAGAAACCGGAAAAACCGGATGGAAAGGAAGGGAATCATGGCACAAGATTGGAACAAGCTCGCTACTGACATCATCGAGCTGGTGGGCGGGGAGGACAACATCACCTCCATCACGCACTGCGTCACGCGCCTGCGCTTCATGCTCAAGGACGAGAGCAAGGCCGACGACCAGAAGATCGGCCAGCTGAACGGGGTCATTCAGGTGATGCATGCCTCCGGCCAGTACCAGGTGGTCATTGGCAACAAGGTCGGCGAGGCCTATGACGCCGTGGTAGCGCAGCTACCCGGTCTGGCTGCCGGCGAGGTGGCAGCCGATGCGGCCGAGGAGAAGAAGAAGGGATTCAGCCTCAACGCGCTCTTCGACATCGTCTCGGGCATCTTCGTTCCCTTCATCGGCATCTTCACTGCCTCGGGTCTTGCGCGCGCCCTTGTGACCATGGCCGTCACCCTGGGCTGGCTCGACCAGGCAAGCTCCACCTACGTGGTGCTCAACGCCATCGGCGACGGCGTCTTCCAGTTCCTGCCCATCTTCATTGCCCGCACTGCTGCCAAGAAGTTCAACTGCAACGAGTGGATTGCCATGGGCGTGGCTGCCTTCTTGGTCACCCCGTCGATGGTGGGCCTGAAGGACGCCTTTGCCGAGGCAGGCGGCCCGACCCTCTTCGGCCTGCCCGTCATTCTGCCCGACTCCGGCTACCTGCAGGCGGTGTTCCCCATCATCTTTGCCGTCTACCTGCAATCTTGGCTCGAGAAACCCATGAAGCTGCTGCCGGGCGTGCTGCGTGACCTTCTGGGCAACATGCTGGTCTTGGTGTGCACCTCCCTCATTACCCTCATGGTTGTGGGTCCCGTGATCAACACCGTCTCTGGCTGGATTGCCGCTGGCCTCATGGCCATCCTGGACGTCGCTCCCGTGGTTGCCGGCTTCCTCATCGCCGCCCTTTGGCCCGTCCTCATCATCTTCGGCATGCATTGGGGCATCATCCCCATCATGATCTCCAACCTCATGACGCTGGGCTATGACGTCATCGGCCCCATCACCAATGGCACCAACTACGTCATCGGCGCCGTCGTGCTGGCCATCCTGCTTAAGACCAAGAAGCAGGGCGTGCGTTCCACCGCAACCGAGTGCCTTGCCTCTGCCTGGCTGGGTGCCATCACCGAGCCTGCCATCTACGGCCTGCTTCTGAAGTTCAAGCGTCCGTTCCTTACCATGGCCCTCTCCTGCGGCATCTCGGGCGCCATCACCGCAGCCGTCGGCGTGCATCAGGTGGGCATCCTGACCACCTCGATCCTCACGCTGCCCGTGCTGGCTGCCACCAACGGCGTGCCCCACGTGGTTGGCATCATCGTGGCCGCAATCGTTGGCTTCGTGAGCACCTACCTCGTTGGCTTCAACGACAGCATGGTGGTAGACGAGTAGCCCTCCCTTCCTCGGCCGGGACGTCTGCGGGCGTCCCGGCCCTTGGGCTAGGCGCAACCTTTCGCACGACCTGTGGCGAACAACGAATCTGACCGGGCATCTGGTGACGGACTGTGGCAAAAGGAGAAGAAGATGGGCAAGAAGTTTCTGTGCATGGACGTGGGTGGCACCAATACGCGCGTTGGGGTGGTGAGCGACGAGCTTGAGGTCTTGGGCTCTGCGATCGAGCGTACGCCCGAGCTGGCAGCCAAGGGCATTGGCGTGGGCCTGTGCGACCTGGTACTGCGCTGGGTTGCCTTGGCCGAGGCCGAGGGCAACGCAATCGATGGCGTGATTGTTGGTGTGCCGGCAACTGTGGATGCGTCCTGTCGTGTGGTGTTGCAGGCTCCCAATGTGGATGGTCTCACCGGCCTTCCCCTGGCCGACCTGATTGAGCAGGCTACCGGTATTCCCACCACGGTGGAGAAGGACGTCAACCTCCTGATTCTCTCCGACATGCATGCGCTGGGTATCGATGCGTCTGCCACGGTGTGCGGTGTCTACTTTGGCACCGGCATCGGCAACGCGCTCTACCTGGGCGGCCGCGTGTGGCATGGAGCCCATGGCTCTGCAGGCGAGCTGGGCCACGTGCCCGCCCTTGGCCGCACCGAGACCTGCGGATGTGGCAACCCGGGCTGCCTCGAGTGCTTTGGCGGCGGGCATCACCTGGCGAGCGTGGTGAAAAACAACTATCCCGATACCCCCATCGGCCGCGCGTTTGCCGAGCTGTCTGATGCTCCCGAGGTCATCGAGGTGCTGGAGGCCATGGCCATCGCCGTGGCGGCAGAGGCCAACATCATCGACCCCGACGAGGTCATCATCGGCGGTGGTCTACCGTTGATGGAGGGCTTCGACCGCGAGGCGTTTGGCCGTCGGGTGTACACGCATCTGCGCAAGCCCTATCCGGCCGAGACGCTCGAGCTGCGTTACTCAAAGCAGGGCCAGCTCAGCGGGCTTATCGGCGGTGCCATCCGTCTGAGGGGTTAGCGCTCGCGCAGGCTCCGGTAGGCACGTGGCGTGGTGCTGCATATCTGTGAGAAGCGGTACGAGAAGTTGCTCTCGCTCGTGAAGCCGACCTTCCGTGCGATCTCGCCGATGGGGAGGTTGGTTTCCATGAGCAGCTGCTTCGCACGGGTGATGCGGTAACGCAGCAGAAAGTCGTGGGGCGAGGTGCCCAACTGCTGGCGAAAGAGCTTCGTGAGGTAGCTGGTGCTTACAGCAGAGGCCCGCGCCAGATCCTCGACGCTGATTGCTTCGGCAAAGTGATCTGCCACGTAGTTCTGTGCGAGCACCACGGGGCTGTCCGTTGGCGAGTTTGCCCGCGCCCTGGCAATGAGCAGTCCGGAGAGCAGGTTGTGGACCGCCAAGCCCACGATCTCGCCGTTCTCGACGCCTTCAGCCTCAAGCCGCTCGATGATGGCGTCAAAGTGCGGTTGTATGCGTGAGCGCGAGACCGAGATGGGGGTGAGGACGGGAAGGCCCAGGCGTTTGGCCGTGGCCTCGACGCCCGCGCCTTCGACGTGGGCCCAATGGTGGTACCAATGGTCAGCGGACGAAGCCGTACCATAGGCTTGGGGTGTTCGGCAGTCCATAAGGAGCATCTGGCCGTGCCTGACCGTGATGGTATGGTTGTTCTGGCGGACGAATCCTGTTCCGCCGAACGTGTAAAAGAGCAGGTAGCTGTCCTTGCCATCGCGCTCGGTGAGAAACTTCTGCTTGCCGTAGAGCGTGCCCGCCTCGGTGCAGAGATAGGGCATCGTGCGCTGCGAGGCACTGGGCGTGGTGACTAGCCAAAAGCTTCGGGGCTCTATGTCGCCGACGATCTTGTACATGAAAGAACTTGCCTCCCGGCATGGAAACGGACCAGCAGCTCATCTATAACAGGTATATCAGGTTTACAGGGAATCGAGGACTCCATGGCGCTCATTCAGGTCAACTATCTCTCCAACGCGCTGGCGCGCACCGTGCCGGTCAACGTCATCCTTCCTGCGGACAAGGTCGACTCCAAGACGCATCGCTACGCAAAGCGGACCAAGCCCTTCAAGACGCTCTACCTGCTGCATGGCATGTTTGGCAACTACACCGACTGGTGTGCCAACACCCGTGTGCAGCGCTGGGCGGAGGAGCGCAACCTGGCCGTGGTGATGCCTTCGGGCGACAACATGTACTACGTCAACAGCCTCTTGCCGTTCAACGACTACGGCGCCTTCGTGGGCGAGGAGCTGCCGGCCATCATGCGCTCGATGTTCCCCTTGTCCGAGGCGCGCGAGGACACCTTCATTGCAGGGCTTTCGATGGGCGGGTTTGGTGCGCTGCGCAACGGCTTCAAGTATGCGGACACCTTCAGCCACATTGCGGCGCTTTCGAGCGCTATTACCGTCTTGGATCCTGCTGCGCCGCCCATCGCGGGCGACAAGGCCGTGTTTGGCGACCTTGAGGCCGCCTCGGCTACCGACAAGAACCATCAGGTGGCCTACGCTCAGCTCAAAGAGCGTGTAGCGGCGGGCGAGGCAGTGATGCCCGAGGTGTATTTGGCCTGCGGTACCGACGACGGCTTCATTGCCAGCACGCGGGCGCTGCGCGACCAGCTGGTGGGCGACGGCGTGTCGCTGACCTATGACGAGCAGCCTGGTGGCCACGAATGGGACTTCT
The DNA here is from genome assembly GCA_902766835.1 of uncultured Coriobacteriaceae bacterium. Taxonomy (GTDB): domain Bacteria; phylum Actinomycetota; class Coriobacteriia; order Coriobacteriales; family Atopobiaceae; genus UBA1367. The sequence continues at coordinate 72,758 of CACXFC010000242.1, forward strand.
GGGACGCCCAGATCAAGAAGGTCATCGACTGGCTGCCTCTTGACGAGGCTGACCAGGGCTTTGGCAGCGGAGCCATCGACTAGGGGAGTGCGGCGCACCTTTAGGCAGGGGTGTCGCCCCTTTGAAATGGTGCACGTAAGCATACTATGCGGGCAGTCTTCTAGAACAGTGTCCCCTTGAGGCAGACCATGGGCCGGTTGGCGTCGTAGTTCCAGCTGTGGTGCGCGTCTCCACGACAGAAGCGCGCATGCTCGCAGGCGCGGCAGTCCTCGTTCAGGTCGGAGAGGTCGCGACGGAAGAGCTCAAAGCGCCTTTCCCAGACATCCCGGAGTCGCTCGCGTCGTATGTTGCCCTGAATGGTCTCGGGCCGGCGCTCGATGTCCAGGCAGGCTCCAATGTCACCGTTTGCCATGATGGATGCCGTGTAGACGCCGGCGTTGCAGAGCCAGTACCACTCGCGCACCTCTGCCTCGTACTCCAACCCAAGGTAGTGGCTGCAGCCGTACTCAAGCGGGTAGCCCTGCGTGCGCTTCTCGCGGATGAAGTCGAGGAGGCGGATGTAATCCTCGCGCGTGAGCATGAGGTTGGGGTGCATGAGCGCCCGACCGATGGGCTCGAGGTTGATGACGCGCCACGAGTCGATGTCGATGCCGTCCATGATGGCAAAGAGCTCGTCGAGCTGGTTGATGTTCTCGTGGTTGACGACGGTGGTTACCTGCACGGCATGGAAGGTGCCAACGTCAAGCAGGTTTTGTATGCCGGCCATGGCCCGGTCGTAGCCGCCGCGCAATCCACGAAGCCTGTCGTGGGTGTCGCGCAGGCCATCGATGGAGACCGAGATAGTGCCCATGCCCACCTCGGCTAGCTTGCGTGCCACATCGGGTGTGATGAGCGTGGCGTTGCTCGTCATGCCCCAGCGGAACCCTTGGCTGTGCGCATAGCCCATGATGTCAAAGAAATCGCGGTTAAGCAGCGGCTCACCGCCGGTTATGCAGAGCTGTATGCGCTCGGTGCCAAAGTCCGCCTTCACCTGATCGATGATGCCCAGCCATTCCTCGCGTAAGAGCTCGTCACCGCGCGCCGCCGTGCATGAGCTGCCGCAGTGGAAGCAGCGCTCGTTGCACTGCAGGGTGAGCTCAAAGAAGAGCTTGCGCAGCTCGGGGGTGCGGTAGAGCTTGCGGGTGTAGTCGGCCAGCTGGGTGAGGTGGCCTGCCTTGACGTCTTGGATGCGCATCAGTTGTCCGAGGGAGGTCCATAGACGCCGGCGATCTCGTTGGCACTGGGGGTGTAGGTATCGGAAGATGCCTGACCGCCAGAGCCGTCGTCTTGAGCAGTGTCAGCGGGTGGTCCGTACACATCGACGAGTTGATTCTCTGCGGGATCAAAGTCCTCGGGTGGCCCATAGACCGTTTCGACTTCGTTCTCTGCGGGATCAAAGTCCTCGGGTGGCCCATAGACCGTCTCGACTTCATTCTCTTCGGGCTCGAAATCTGGTGGGGGTCCGTACACGCTGGTTGGCCTGTTGCATCTGGATACGAATGCCGTCGTGGCGCCCAATGCGGCGAGGATGCCTGCTGCAGTGAACTCCCTGCGTGTCAGCTTTTTCATGGACGCCCCCAATCCGTTCCTTTAGGTGATGATACCGCACAAAGCCAACGTGCGAAGCGAGCCACCCCATATGGTCTTGGATAGAGATTAAGGGGTGTGTCCCTTAATCTCCGACGCGAGTAGCGTGGACTGAGGTCATGGGACGAAAGGCCGGCAGAATTGTCCTATAATGTAAACCTTGACTAACTATTGGCAGAGACGTCTGAACGATTGAAGAGGCCGGCAATGGCAGATCGCATTCATATTGAGAAGGGCTCCGTGCAGGAGACGCTCATCATCCCCCTGTATGGGCGCAAGCTCTGTGCGGAGGTGTTTCCCAAGCTCTACACCGACGAGAGCGCAGCGCGTATCTGCGCGCAACTGGACTACGACTTCACAGAGCTCGACCGGCAGGCAAAGAGCACCTTCTGGCGATTCGGCGCGCTTGAGGCGGCCATGCGTCAGCTGGACATGCAGTGGGAGATTCGCGACTATCTGGCCACTCATCCCAAGGCAGCAGTGGTCAACATGGGCTGCGGGCTCGACCAGACGGGACGTGCTTGCGACAATGGCACCTGTCGCATCTACAACGTGGACATGCCCGACATCATTGCCGCGCGCGAACAGCTGTGTCCGGCTGGCGAACGTGAGCGCAACATTGCGAGCGACCTCAACGACGCCGTCTGGATGGAGGAGGTGGACGGCTCGCAAGGCGCCATCTTCTTTGCGGCTGGCGTGTTCCACTATCTGACTAAGGCCCAGGCACAGGTGCTTGCCCGCGAACTGGCGGCACGCTACCCGGGCAGCCGTCTGGTGTTTGATACCGTGGGCAAGCTGGGCAAGCGCCTCATGCGCTCTACCTTCAAGAGCTTTGGCATGGAAAACTACGACGAGTGCCTGTGCGTGGAGGATCCGGCCGAGCTGCAGACGTGGGTGTCTGGCACGCGTGTGAGCACGCGCGGATACATGTTGGGCTATTACGACATGGATGACCCAGCAGTCACGGGCTTCCACCGCTTTCTCGCGCGTCTGTGTGACAACGTCGTCAAGATGCGCATCGTACGGTTTGACTTCTAGGAGCACCCGGGACACTTCTGCCGGAGGCGTTCGTCCCAGTCGGGACGGAAGCCTCCGGCAGAAGTGTCCCAGGTGCCTGGTGCGTGCTGGTGAAGCGCTCTTACAGCAGGCTTCCGTAGCGGGCAACGTAGGCGCGCCGCACGAGCAGGACGCTGCCGGCATAGGCGACCGCAATCAGCACGATGATCGCAACTGACTCCAGGGGAAGGACCGCCAGGTCGATGACGTGGCCCGCCGGCGTGCAGCACATGAAGGTGGCCACTGCGATGCCGGCGATGCCCAGCGCGCAGATCTGCCAGCTCGCCTGGCTCTCCACGAAGGGCAGGTGCTCGGTGCGCAGCAGATGCACAGCCAGCACCTGGGTGATCATGCTCTCCAGCAGCCAACCTGCCTGGAAAGTGGCAGCAAAGCGCAGCTGCTCTGCCGTAGCAAGCTGATGCCACGCGCCTCCACAGACCGCCGGGCACACCACGAAGAACAGCACCACGAACGTCACGATGTCGAACACCGAGCTGATGGGGCCCATCCAGCGCATGAACGTGGCGATGGACTTGGAGTCCCATGCCCTCGGCGAGCGGATGGCATCCTCGTCCACGTTGTCCCAGGGCATGGCAATGCAGGTGAGGTCGTACACGAAGTTGAGGAACAGCAGCTGTACGGCCGTCATGGGCAGGAAGGGGAGGAAGGCGCTGGCCGCAAGTACGCTGAACACGTTGCCGAAGTTGGAGCTGGCGGTCATCTTCACATACTTGTTCATGTTGGCAAACGTGCGACGTCCACCCTCGACGCCCCATTCCAGAACCATGAGGTCCTTCTCCAGCAGGATGATGTCTGCTGCCTCCTTCGCCACGTCTGCTCCCGTGTCAACGCTCACGCCACAGTCGGCCTGGCGCATGGCGGCGGCATCGTTCACGCCGTCTCCCATGAAGCCCACCACATGGCCCTTGCTCTGCAGGGCAGCAACCACGCGCGCCTTCTGGTCGGGCGACAGCTTGGCATAGATGGTAGTTGCCTCGACGGCATCGGCCAGCGCCTCGTCGGAGAGCGCCTCCACCTGTGCCCCCTCGAGCGTGTTGCTCACGTCGAGCCCAAGGTCGTTGCACACGTGGCAGGCAACGCGCATGGAATCGCCCGTCAGCACCTTGGTCGCCACGCCATGGTCGGCCAGGGCCTTGATGGCCTCGCCGGCGTCCTCCTTGGGCGGATCGAGGAACGCGAGGTAGCCGATGAGCGTCATGTTGCGCTCGTGCTCGTCAGTCAGCACCTCCACGCCCGCGGGCTCGTCCTTGCGCGCCACGCCAAGCACGCGCATGCCGTCGTCGGAAAGGCTGCGGCCGCGCTCCAAGACCTCTTCTGCCAGCTCGGGCGTCAGCGTACGAACCATTCCCTCAAGCTCGACACTGCTGCAGATGGAGAGAATCTCCTCCAGGGCACCCTTGGTGATCATGGTGGTCTGGCCCGCCTCGTTGCCAACGACCACGCTCACGCGCCTGCGCTCGTAGTCGAAGGGCAGCTCGTCGATGAGGAAGTGGTCCTCCACCAGCGCCTGGTCGTCCAGGCCGGTCTCCTCGTGGGCGCAGCGAATGATGGCGGTGTCGATGAGGTTGAGCATGCCCGTCTCGAAGTGGCTGTTGAGGAAGGCGTAGCGTAGGACCCGTGCGTCCTCCTTGCCGCTGACGTCAAGGTGGAGCTCGAGCACCACGCGGTCTTCGGTGAGCGTGCCGGTCTTGTCGCAGCACAGCACGTCAATCGAGCCGAGGTTCTGGATGGCATCCAGCCGCTTGACCACCACGCGATCGCGGCTGAGGTCGACCGCGCCCTTGGCCAGGCAGGTGGTCACGATCATGGGCAGCATCTCGGGCGTGAGGCCCACGGCCACCGACAGCGAGAAGAGCAGTGCGTCAAGCAGGTTGCCCTTGGTGAAGGCGTTGATGGCAAACACGATGGGCACGACCACCACCATCAGGCGCACCAGCAGCAGCGAGACGTCACGGATGCCACGGTCGTAGGCGGTCTGCTTGCCCGAGGCGTCGAGGCGAGCGGCAATGTTGCCCAGCTCGGTCTGCTTGCCCACGCGCACGGCAACGCCCACGCCCGTGCCCGAGATGACGGTGGTGCCCAAGAAGGCCAGGTTCGTTGCCTCGAGGGGCGGCACCAGGCCATCGGTGGGTGCCGGCGTCTTCTCGATTGCGTCCGACTCGCCCGTGAGGGCTGACTGACCGACGAACAGGTCGCGTGCGGAAATGATGCGCAGGTCGGCAGGGATGATGTCACCGGCTGCCAGATGCACGATGTCGCCTACGACCACCTCGTCTAAGGGGATCTCGATGCGTCCGGTGCCCTGGCGCTCGACGCAGCAGGTGGTCTCGATGCTCTCCGCAAGCGCGGCCGCGGCATCGGCGCCGCGCGTCTCCTGCACGAAGCGCAGCACGACCGAGACGATGGCCATGGCAGCGATGAGCAGGGGAGTGGCAGGGTCCTTTGCGCCCGGCTCGGCAAAGACGACGTCGGTTGCAAACGAGATGATGCCCAAGACCACCAAGATCAGCACGAACGGGTCACCAAAGGCCTGCAGGAAACGCAGCGCCGCCGGTGTGCGCGTGGCCTGTGCCATCTGGTTTGCGCCGTGCTCGGTGCGCGATGCTTCCACCTCGGAATCGCTCAGGCCACTCCGACGGGTGTGCAGTTCGTCAAAAACACCCTGCGTGTCAAGCGTTGCCACGTAGGCGAGCCAGGTCTGCTCCATGACGCCGGTGGGGTTGGTGCGGCGCGGGGCACGGTTGGTCATCTTGGTCATGATTGCCTCCTTCCGCTGTGCGCAGCATCACAAGGCTGCGCCGCAGGGCACGTCATGCGCCATGGAGGCTTGGCTGGTGGAGGCGGCTATATGGCCAAAGGAAAGGTGCTAGCTGCTATCCAAGAAGGGCAGGCCCCATGGTGCGGTTGTCTATGCAAGGTTTGTCTGGATTGGCATCCATGGGACACCTCCTTCAAGGTAGAGAGCTTTGAATTGCTTGGCCCCACTATAGATTGCTATAGCGGGGCTTGCAAGCAATTGCTAGATGAGATACATGTGTCTTGCTGTTAGAGACGTGCCTCTTAAGATGCGGTGGCTACTCGACGGATGCAATCAGGGTGGCCATGTCGGCCTCGCTCAGGCCGTAGGTGTTGGCGATGTCGCCCTGGCCGCGCACGTTGATGCTGAAGCTGAAGTTGTCGGAGTGCCACACGGCCTTCATGACGCGGCCCTCCTCGTTGCCGTAGCACTTCACCTGCCAGCCGGCAGCCTCTATGTCCCAGCTATGGGCATACTCGGTGTAGTCACCCGAGACGTCGGCCGTATCGTAGGCGACCTCTTCCGCGGGTCTGTTCACGCCCTTGCGCACAACCAGGTCGGCCGAACCCACATAGCCGTCTGCCTCGGCAAGAAGCTTCATGTACTGGAAGCCGCTCCAGTTAATCTGGCCGCCTTCCTCAAGGACGGTGCCGTCAGCAGGCAGGTTGAAGTACCCGACGCCAGCCCCATCGGCGGCCTCAGTCGGGGTCGTGGCAGAGGTCCAGGGGTTGGCCATCTCCGTCTTCTCCTCGGTGGCAGGTGCGGGCTCACTGTTTGCAGGAGCGGCTGCGCAGGCACCAAGCGAAAGGGCGAGCAAGAGGGTTGAGGAAAGAGCAACGAGCTTCTTCATGAGGGGGTCCTCCTTTTGCATTGCTATCTGGCGCTTGAGAGCTTCTGTGTGTCACCGGTATCTACGCGGGGGCAAGCACAATTGTCTCAGACGGAGTTTGTAACACAGGATTGACACGTTCCCAGTGCACGTTACTTCCATGGATCGGTGACCAGCTCGGCACCCATTTCTGCCACCTGCTCGCGCTGGAGGGGGAAGACCTTCTCGTGGCGGCGGTGGCGCTGCTCGCCGTCGAACATCGTCCAGTTGTAGTGGCTGTAGTCGGTGACCTGAAGTGTGGAACCGCATACGAAGGGGCGCATGGGACCAATGGCGTTGGTGAGGACGAGCAGCTTGGACTGCAGCATGTCGGCGTAGAAGCCACCCTTCTGATAGGCGCCGTCGGGCGCATTGCTCGTCATGATGAAGAGCGTGGGTGTGGCGGGCGCATGGTACCAACGAGGGTCGGTCTGGTACGTGAGGTTCTGGAAGACAAGCCGCTCGATGAGGGCGTAGAGCCCGGCGGAGACGCCGCCTAGGTAGTTGGGGGTACCGATGATGACGCCGTCCGCCTCGCGGATCGCATCGAGCACGGGTGTGAGGCCGTCGGGGTATGCGCAGCGCCCTGCCGTCTTGCCGCGCTTGCAGGCAAAGCACGAGCGGCACCCCATGAAGGGGTCAAGCTTGTAGAGGTCGAAGTACTGCACGGTAGCCCCTGCCTCTTCGGCACCCTGTGCTGCGTCCTTCACAAGGGTGGCCGTGTTCCAGGTGGGGCGTGGACTTGCGTTGATGGCAACGATGCTTGGCATGGGGCTCCTCTCCTCGTGTGACGTAGCCAGTGTATCCCAAATGAATATGCAGCCAGGCCGGGCGGCGGGCCAGGTGCCCCAACCATCCTTTCCTATGAACAGGGCAGAGCCCCGCACGAGGGGAATCGTGCGGGGCTCTGAGGAAGGAAGGCTTGCTTGGAGGTGAAGCTTAGGCTGCCTGGGCCTCGTTCTCGGCTTCCTCCTCGAGGCACTTCTTCTCGTAGACGCGCCAGAAGGGAAGGTAGATGACCAGGCCGGTGACGAAGGCAATCATAGGGAGGATGGCCGTCTTGATGTCACCGGTGCCCAGGGGCCCAGCAGGAAGGGAGGCGTGGCCCAGGGCAGAGCGGCGAAGAAGCGGCCGAAGATGTGTGCCATGGTCAGGCCGTAGCCGACTGCCATCGAGACGTCCCACCCCTGGCTCTTGCTCTTGCATGTCTCCATGGGGTACCCGCTAGGCCTACGCTACGTACGATGTGGGATATACTTGCGTATGTAACATTGAAGGCACCGCCCGAAAACACCAAAGGAGCTGACCATGTCCAAGCGAGACAGCAGGATCCTCGAGATCGTCTCTGCCCGCAAGCGGGTGGAGGTCGCGAGCCTCGCCGAAGAGCTGGGTGTCTCAGCGGTCACCATGCGCAAGGATCTCGATGCGCTGCAGGAGCAGGGGCTCCTCAGACGAGAGCATGGCTTTGCTATCATGACCAACGCCAACGACGTGGGCGGTCGCCTCGCCTACCACTATCAGGAAAAGCGCCTCATCGCTCGGCGCGCAGCCGAACTCGTGCCTGATGGCGCCACGGTGATGATCGAGAGCGGAAGCTGCTGTGCCTTGCTTGCCCGCGAGCTGGCAGATAGCAAATCTGACGTGACCATCGTCACCAACAGCGCCTTCATCGCGGGGTACGTGCGCGACGCCACGGGAGTCGAGATCGTTCTCTTGGGCGGCACCTATCAACATGACTCCCAGGCAATGGTGGGGCCGCTCGTGCGCACCTGCGCTCGCGAGTTCTACGTGGACTATCTCTTTGTGGGCACCGATGGCTGGATCGATGGGGTGGGCTTCACCAACACCGACCAGATGCGCGCCGATGCCGTGCGGGCCATGGCGGAGGTCGCCTCTAAGGTCGTCGTCCTCACCGAGTCCGACAAGTTCGGACAACATAGCGCGGTGCCCTTGAGGCTGCAGGGCAAGCCCACCACGCTCGTCACAGATGCGGACATCGACGAAGAGGTGCGTCGCAGCGTCGAATCCCTCGGCATCAGCGTGCTCGTGGCCACGTAACCGCATGCGGCGAGGCCGTGAATGACCTCAGTGCTCTCTGTCGAAGGAGACCTGTCAGAGATACTTGCTTGATGGCTTCTTAGCTCTTGCAGGCGAGGTTGAAGATTTCGGGCAAGGCGCCATCCTCGATGGTGAGGCCAGGCGTTTCTTGCGGCTCCACGTCCAGTAGCTCTGCCATCACGTGTGCGGTGGATCCCAGCAGGTCAATCGAAGGGATGCGCAGGGTCTGCAGGGCGGTGCGGAGGTCCTCGCGTGTGCGCCTGGCAAGGATGGTGTGAAACACGGCGCAGGGCCCGCGGTCGTCACCCTCCTGTTGGATGAAGTCGATGACCTGTTCTGCCGAGGCCGCGCGGCATAACACCTTGATGCGTACAAGTCCTTCTGGGAACTGCGCCGAGGCGGCACGAACGATGCGTCCGACGGTCTGGCCAGTCATGTCCGACACGCCATACACGGTGATGTTCTTTCTCATGACGATACCTTTCTCCTAGAAGAACGCCTTGATGCCCTCGTCGAGGTAGACCTGCCGATAGCGCTCGAGGTTTTCCGGGTGGAGGTTCTTGACCCCGCGCAGGGCATAGGGCATGTCCAGCAGCTCGTACTTGCTTTCGCCGAAGTTGTGAAAGGGGAGGAGTTGCACGCGTGTGGCGCCTGCCTCGCGCAGCCACCTGGCCATAGCGCGGGCGTCATCCTCCCCGTCGTTGAAGCCGGGGATTACCGGGGTACGCGGGAGTACGTCCGGGTGGTTCGCCAGAGCCCAGCGAAGGTTGTCCAGCATGAGGCCTGCCTGTCCGCCCGTATGCTCGCGCACCTTGGCAGCGTCCATATGCTTGAGGTCGATGAGCATGTGGTCGAAAAGCGGTGCGATGCGGTGAAACACCTGTGGTGCCACGTGAGCCTCGGTCTCGATGCAGGTGTCGATGCCCTCATCGTGCAGACGGCCGAGCAGTTCCTCGCAGAAGTCGGGCCAGATAAGCGCCTCGCCCCCGCTGAGCGTGACGCCACCACCCGAATCCTCATAGAAAGGCTGGTCCTGCAGGCAGACGCGCAGCACCTCATCTACGGTCTTGGTCTCGCCCGTGCAGGTGAGGGCATGTGCGGGGCAGGCGCGCACGGCAGCCTGGGCCTCAGGTGCATCCCCACGCAGGGCGCGCACGTCCACGTGTCGCTTGCCCGCATGCTCTGCCGCCTGTGCTCCCGGGGCTGCTGCCAAGCAGGCTCCGCAACCCATGCAAGCGCTCTCCTTCCATTCCAGCTGGGGAGGCCGCTGCTGGCTTTCGGGGTTCGCGCACCAGGCACAGCGCAGGGGGCATCCCTTGAGGAAGACCACCGTACGGATCCCCGGTCCGTCATTGAGGCTGAACTTTTGGATGTTGAACACCGTCGCCGATTGCATGCGTCCTCCGAGGGTGAGTGCGTCTGACACACCTATAGTATTGAAACTTACGAACGAAAGTCAACAGAACTATAAACAAAAAGAAATTCGCTTATGGCCGTTGACAGATGAGCAAGATGAGCGTAGTATGACTTACGAACGAAAGCAATACAGCATTCTAACGTGAAAGAGAGAGAGCTGTCATGGAGAACCGAGAGCACTTTGGCGCCCTGACCGAGCGCATGCAAGCCTACCGCGAGGAGGTGCTCGACGAGAAGCCCTTCGTGGACGCAGAGCGCGCCGTGCTCTACACGCAGTCCTACCGCCGCACCAAGAACCAGCCGCCCGTCATGCGCCGTGCACTGGCCTTCGCCCACGTGCTCGATCACATGACGATCTACATCGAGGACAAGACGCTCATCGCGGGCAACCAGGCGACCAAGAACGGCAACGCTCCGGTCTTCCCCGAGTACACCTTGGGCTTCGTCATCGACGAGCTCGACAAGTTCGAGAAGCGCGATGGCGACGTGTTCTACATGACGGAGGAGGACAAGCAGCGCGTGCGTGACATTGCCCCCTTCTGGGAGAACAACAACCTGCGCGCTCGCGGTGAGGCGCTGTTGCCCGACGAGGTCTCGGTCTTCATGGAGACGGGCGTCTTTGGCATGGAGGGCAAGCTCAACGCCGGCGACGCGCACCTGGCCATCAACCATGCGCGTATGCTCAAGGAGGGTCTGCGTGGCTATGAGGAGCGCGCGCGTGCCGCCAAGGCCGCCCTCGACTTGGCAGATCCGGACTCCATCGACAAGTACGTCTTCTACAAGGCGGTGCTCGTGGTAATCGACGCGGTTCGTCGCTGGGCTCAGCGCTATGCCGACCTCGCTGCCGAGCAGGCTGTCGCGTGCGACGACCCTGCACGCAAGGCAGAGCTCGAGCGTATGGCCGCCGCCTGCGCCCGTGTGCCCTACGAGCCGGCTCAGACCTTCTACGAGGCTGTGCAGGCGGTGTGGTTCTCCCAGGTGCTGCTGCAGATCGAGTCCAACGGCCACAGCCTCTCCTTCGGCCGCTTCGACCAGTACATGGACCCCTTCTACGAGGCTGACCTAGCGGCGGGCCGCATCACCGAGGACGAGGCGCTCGAGCTGCTCACCAACCTGTGGGTCAAGACGCTTACCGTGCAGAAGATCCGCAGCCAGGCCCACACCTACTCCAGTGCCGGTAGCCCGATGTACCAGAACGTCACCATCGGCGGCCAGACGCCCGACACCCACGAGGATGCCGTCAACCCCATGAGCTGGCTTATCCTACGCTCCGTGGCACAGACCCGTCTCACCCAGCCCAACCTGACCGTACGCTATCATGCAAACCTCGACCCGGCCTTCTTCGACGAGTGCGTCGAGGTCATGAAGCTCGGCTTTGGCATGCCGGCGCTCAACAACGACGAGATCATCATCCCGAGCTTCCTCGCCTGGGGCGTGAGCGAATACGACGCCTACAACTACAGCGCCATTGGCTGCGTGGAGACCGCCGTGCCGGGCCGTTGGGGCTATCGTTGCACTGGCATGAGCTACATCAACTTCCCGCGCCTGCTGCTCTGCGCCATGAACGGTGGCGTGGACCTCACCTCTGGCAAGCGCTTCGTGGAGGGGCACGGGACCTTCCTCGAGTGGGAGAGCTTCGACGAGCTCATGGCCGCTTGGGACGCGAGCCTGCGCGAGATGTGCCGCTGGTCGGTGGTGGTGGAGAATGCCATCGACAAGGCCTCCGAGCGTGACGTGCCTGACGTGCTGTGCTCCGCGCTTACCGACGACTGTATCGCCCGCGGCAAGACCATCAAGGAGGGCGGCGCGGTTTACGACTTCATCTCTGGCCTGCAGGTGGGCATCGCCAACATGGCCGACAGCCTGGCTGCCATCAAGAAGCTCGTGTACGAGGAGGGCGTCATTTCGCGCCAGCAGCTTTGGGACGCACTGCTTTCGGACTTTGCCGGCGAGGAGGGTGCGCGCATCCAGCAGCTGCTGATCGACGGCGCTCCCAAGTACGGCAACGACGACGACTACGTGGACAGCCTGGCCGTCGCGTGCTACGAGCCCTACATCGACGAGGTTGCCAAGTACCACAACACCCGCTTTGGGCGTGGCCCCATCGGCGGCATCCGCTATGCTGGCACGAGCTCGATTTCCGCCAACGTCGGCCAGGGCATGGGCACTATGGCCACCCCCGACGGCCGCCACGCCCACGAGCCGCTGGCCGAGGGCTGCAGCCCGGCGCACAACTGCGACAAGCAGGGCCCGACTGCCGTGTTCAAGACCGTCTCCAAGCTGCCCACCGACAAGATCACCGGTGGCGTGCTGCTCAACCAGAAGGTGACGCCCACCATGCTCGCCCGCGAGGAGAACAAGCAGAAGCTTGAGATGATGTTGCGCACCTTCTTCAACCGCCTGCATGGCTATCACGTGCAGTTCAACGTGGTTGACCGCGCTACGCTGCTCGACGCCCAGGCACATCCCGAGCGCCACAAGGACCTCATCGTGCGCGTCGCTGGCTACAGCGCCTTCTTCAACGTGCTGTCAAAGGCCACGCAGGATGACATTATCGACCGCACGGAACAGGTTCTCTAGCAACAAGCCATATCACGCAGCAACCACCATTCAGGAAAGGAAACAACCATGGAGTTCTTCATCGACAGCGCCGACATCGAGGCCATCCGCGAGCTGTGCAGCTTCCTGCCCATCGACGGCGTGACCACCAACCCGACCATCATCACCAAGAGCGGCAAGGAGCCGCAGCAAGTGTTCGACGAGCTGTGCGACGTCCTGACCGAGGACCAGAAGATCATCGCCCAGGTCGTGAGCCTCGACTATGAGGGCATCCTCACCGAGGCCGAAAAGATTGCCTCCATCCGTGGTGGCAAGAACATCGTGGTCAAGATCCCCGTCACGCGCGAGGGTCTGCGTGCCATCCCCGCGGTCAAGGCAAAGGGTATCTCCGTGCTCGCCACGGGCATCTACTCGCCCGACCAGGCCTTCTGGGCCGCCAAGGCCGGCGCCGACTATCTGGCCCCCTACGTCAACCGCATGTGCAACTATGGCGACGGTGTGGGCCAGGTGGTCGAGCTCGTGCAGACCCTCGCCCAGTATGGCTTCGAGGCCAAGGTCTGCGCTGCGAGCTTCAAGAACGTGGACCAGGTGCACCGGCTGTTAGCTGCCGGCGTGCCTGCCATCACGGTGAACCCTGACACTATCCGCGACATGGTGGCCCACCCCGGCACTGCCATCGCCATGGAGGAGTTCACGGCCAACTGGGAGAAGGCCTACGGGAGGACCTGCCTGTAGCGTCAGCGTATGGCTTCAGGTGCA
>CACXFC010000243.1 GCA_902766835.1 uncultured Coriobacteriaceae bacterium
CATCGCGCGTCCTTTATGCCATACTCGTCTCGGCGGGTAAAGGTCGCGGCCACTGCGTATCAAGTGGCACCACGTAATATACGAGGGTCAGGGACACGCCCTTTTTGCCCCGCGGGGCAAAAAGGGCGTGTCCCTTAATTGCCCCTTTACTCCGGAAGCTTCGAGACGTCAATCCATTGGCAGGGAGCGCAGACGCGCTCGAGCTCTGCGGGCGTAAGGCGCACCGCGCTTGCAGCGGTTCCGGCAGCGGGATAGACCACGTCGAAGCGTCGCAGCGACTCGTCGAGGTACACGTCGCAGCAGTCGTTGACGCCAAAGGGGCAGACGCCGCCCACCCCGTGACCTATGAGCTGCTCGGCCTCATCGGCAGAGAGCATCTTTGCCTTGGTGTGGAACTGGTCCTTGAACTTGCGGTTGTTGATCCGCGCATCGCCGGCAAACAGCACCAACGCCACGCGCCCGTCCACATGAAACGACAGCGTCTTGGCAATGCGCGCAGGCTCGCAGCCCACCGCCCGTGCCGCCAGCTCAACCGTGGCGCTCGACCGCTCGAACTCCATGATGCGATCTTCCATGCCAAAGCGGGCCAGATGCGTCCGTGCGCGCTCGATTGCCAAAATGACCTCCTCCGTCCCCTGACACAGGTCTCCCCTTTGAAAAGGCTCTGCTAACCCAGCAGCTCGAGGACCTCGCGCTTGCAGTAGATGTACTCGGGTGTGAGCGAGAAGTCGTCCACCTCGGCAGAGGCAAGGGCCGCCGTGCGCGGGACCGCAATCTCGCCTGCCACCGTGGTGGGGACGCCCTCGCTGGGGCTGCCGTGCAGCACATAGATGCGGTCTGCCATGCTCACGGCCTCGTCGACGTCGTGGGTGATGACCACCGAGGCAAGCCTCAGGCCATGCGCCATCTCACAATACCACGAGCGCAGGTCCACACGCGTGATGGCATCGAGCGCCGAGAAGGGCTCGTCGAGCAGCACCACCTCGTTGCCCATGAGGTAGGTGCGCAGGAATGCCGCGCGCTGGCGCATGCCGCCGGAAAGCTGGCTGGGCCACATCTGCTCGGTGCCCGCAAGGCCAAAGCGCTCGAAGAGCGGGGCCGCCTTCGCGCGGGCCTCGGTGCGCTTCATCCCACCAATGACTAGCGGCAGGCTCACGTTGTCGATGATGCGCTTCGAAGGCAGGAGCAGGTCTTTCTGCAGCATGTATGACACGCGCCCGGGCCTGCCGGTGATGTCCTCTCCCCTCAGCAGCACCGTTCCCTCAAGCGGCCTGGTCAGGCCCGAAAGTGCGTGGAGGATGGTGGTCTTGCCACAGCCCGAGCGGCCGACCAGGCAGACCGTCTCGCCCGCATCGGCCACAAGGCTGAAGTCGCGCACCACCACGTGCGCGCCCTCGTCCCACGAGAGCGTCAGGTTCCGCGCCTCGAGGGCGGGAGGTGCCCCGCCCTCGGGTTTTTGTGCAACGGAAGCGGGCACTATGCCTCCAGATAGTCCATGGTCCAGCCGGCGTTCACATCAAGCGGCTGCTCAACCAGGTTGTTGTCGTTCAGCCACTGGAAGAAGGCGGACCAGCGGTCGGCCTCGATGATGCCCCAGCTGGCGGCATCGCTCTGGTACTCGCCCGCCAGGAAGCTCGCGCTCTGCTTCACGAGGGCGGCATCCAGCTCGGGCACCGCCTCGCAGAGGATGTCGGCGGCGGCGTCGGGATCGGAGATGGCGAACTCATAGCCCTTCTTTGCGGCGCGCAGGAACGCCTTGACGGCTTCGGGGTTCTGCTCGCAGAAGTCGTTGTTTGCCGCTATGACGGGTGTGTAGTAGTCGAAGACGTCGTCGATGGAGATGAAGCTGAAGTAGTTGGCCGGATAGTCCTGCACGATGGCGTTCTGGACAGCCCAGCCCTCGTAGACCCACACGGTGTCGAAGAGGTCTGCCTTGAAGCCTGCGATTTCGTCGTCCACGGTGTAGGGAACGAGCTTCACCTTGCTGAAGTCGCCGCCGTCCTTCTCCACGACCTGCTTGACCGTGGCCTGCTCGACAGGCATCTCCCAGGTGGCGTAGCGCAGGCCCTCCATGCCCTTGGCACTCGTGACGCCCAGCTCCTTGGGGCTCATGATGCCGCTTGTGTTGTGCTGAATGACGGCGGCGACCGCGGTGAAGCCCGTGTTGCCACCTGCATACGCGTTTGCCAGATAGTCCTGGTAGCTTATGCCCAGCTGAGCCTGACCGGTGCCCAGCATGGTCTCGGCGGTGTCCTCGGCAGGCTGGACGATCTCCACGTCAAGGCCCTCCTCGGCAAAGAAGCCCTGCTTTTGGGCCACGTAGATGCCGGTGTGATTGGTGTTGGGCGTGTAGTCGAGGCAGAAGGTGATCTGGTAGGTCTCGGGTTCCGTGTTGCCCTCGGCAGGCTTGGAACCGCTATTGCCACAGGCGGCAAGCGCGATGCTCGCGGCAGCGGCGGACGAGGCGACGAACGAGCGACGGGTAAGGTTCTTGTTCATGGAATTACTTCCTTTCTTCATGCTTCCAAGGCATGCACGCGCGCTCTTGCAGGTCAACCAGCTTCATGAGCGCAAGAGAGAGGACGGAGATGAGGACAATGACCGCAAACATGCGGTCGTAGGCAAACGACTTGCGGACGCGGGTCATGTACACGCCCAGGCCCGAGAAGCCTCCCAGCCATTCTGAGATGACGGCGCCCACAATGGCGTAGGTGGCGCTTATGCGCAGGCCGCTGAAGAACTGCTCGAGCGCTCCAGGCACCTTTACCTGCAGGAATATCTGCAAATCGGAGGCACCCATGGTACGCATGAGGTCAATCATGTCGGGGTCGACCGCACGGAACCCCGACACCAGCGACACGGCAACCGGAAAGAACGTGGTCAGAACGATGAGAATGATCTTGGGGGCAAGGCCGTAACCAAACCACAGGACCAGAAGCGGTGCGATGGCCACGGTGGGTATGGTCTGCGAGACGGTGATCAGCGGATCGAGCGCGAGGTAGACCGTCTCGTAGCGGTCCATGAGGACGGCTGCCACAAAGCCCACCGCCACACCTATGGCCAAGCCCAGCACCGACTCGACGATGGTGGTGCCGGCATGCGTTGCCAAAAGCGGCGCGTCGGCGACAGAGGCCATGACCACTTGCGTGGGGGCAGGCAGCAGGAAGTTGGGCACAACGCCCATGCGCACGGTAAGCTCCCAAAGCAGCAGGGCCACCCCAACGGTCACCGCAGGTATGGCGATGCGCCGGAAGCGCGCGGGGTCTTGTGCGACCGTAGCCACGAGAGCTCCCCCTACGCCACGGCGGATTCGGAGGCGGAGAACTCCGAATCGGTCTCGTGGTACTTGCCAATCTTGTGCTCGGTGGACATGACGTCGGTGTTGGGCCGGTAGTCGATCTTGGCGTAGGTCATCATCGAGTTGCAGCCAGCCTTAGCGCCTACGAGCTGGCAGTTCTTGAGGATCTCCATGCAGAGGTCGTAGTCGCCCTCAATGGTGGTCTCGAAGGGACCCACGTAGTAGTCCACGCCCGTGGAGTCGATGTAGGCGATGACCTCGTCGACGATGCGACAGGTCTCCTCGTCGGAGGTGGCGTCCATCGGCAGGTATTGGATGGCGACGGCGCAGTTCATAGGCTCCCCTTTCTCGCAGCAGCTGCTGCGCTCGATGTGGCACGAGAAAGGAGAAGGCCCCGTGCCACAGCCCGGGACCTTGGTATTGTTAGCTATCGGTCCCTACGCTGGCATTACCCAGATCAGGTTCTTGGGTCGAATGATTGGGTCATTCCTCTCAGCCGGGCCAAATCCCCAGCTCCC
>CACXFC010000244.1 GCA_902766835.1 uncultured Coriobacteriaceae bacterium
ACCGCTCGGCGGGGACACGCCGGCGGGGCCGCGGTGTGCTATCCACCAAAAGTTTCGAAGAGCCAAAAAAGGGCGTGTCCCTTAGTTTCCTAGCGTTCCAGCGGCTCGTCCGACACGTCACCCACTCGCCAGTACAGGTCAAACCCCTCGTAGGCGCTCATAAGCGCAGCAAACTGCTCTGCCGAGAACCGCTGCCCGTCGATGACAAAGCAGGTCCTACCCTGCTCGTCACAATCCACGCGCGCCATGCCGGTCTCGTTCGCATAGATCACTCGGTCCGCAAACTGCACGGGACCATCCCACACCTGGTCGGGCGGCACGATGTGCGCATGTAGGCTGGGCTTTCCCACCACGCGTTGCACCTTGACCATCAGCGCGTCGAGCGCCTCCTCCTGCGACACTACCCGCGCGTCGGCCACAATGCTCACCGACCTGCCCACATAGCCGTCGGCGCGGCGCGAATCATCGTCGTCCACAAGCTCCACGGCAGTCCAGGTTGATGCGGTGCCATGCGCATAGCGCTCCACCGCAAACTCCACGGTACGCCCCTCGGAGTCCAGCGCAAGGATGTTGAAGCTGTCGTTGGTAGGGGTCTTGACGCCGTACAGGTAGTCGGCCAGGTTGTTGTAGCAGTCAAGGCAGTAGGCCGTCGTGCCCACGTGGACGCGCGCGGGCTTGCCGCACACCTGGCAGCGGCTCCCGTGGCCATATCCCGGCAGCTCCATGGCAAGACCTCCTCGTTAGCTCTGGTTCAGCACCCGGCGCTTCAGGGCGCCAAGCTTGCCGCGAGCCCTCAGCAGCGCGGCGCGCACGGGAAAGCAGTCGCACCAAAGGTGCACATATGCGCGGTATGCAAGGCCGTCTGGCGTCACGTCGTGGCCATTGCGGATGACGCGGGTCATGACACCCAGCACCTGCTCGTCGGCAACATGCTCGAGGAACGCGTTGTTGTCGCCAGCCACCACGTAGTAGCCGTCGCGCACGGCCAGCACGCGGTGCAGGATGTAGTGCTCCCCCACCTTGTAGAGGATGACGTCGTATTTCTTGCAGCGGCCGGGCCCCTTGGCGCGAATCTCGATGACGTCGCGGCGCTGCCGCAGCAGCGGCATCATGGAGGCGCCCACGTTGGTGTAGACCACGTAGCCCTTCTCGTCCAGCATCTGCTCGAAGGTCATGGCGCGCACGGTAGGGTGCGAAAAAGCACGGCTGGCCTCGGCGGGCTTGCCGCTAGCAACAGGATCGTCCACCAATGCCTCCCTTCGCGTGCACGTACCGCCCAACGTCGCCACCCATCATGCCACAGGAGCCGCCTTCGCGTGGATAAGACTAAACCGCGGCAGCCTTGGTGAGCCAATCATGCCTCGCCGGTGCAACTCGCCAACGAGACAGCCCGTTCAAATCAGGGCTGCAGGCAATCTAGCTTTCTAGCCGCTCCCCTAACTCGCGAAACGAGTTCCAATGCCGCACGCCATGGCGCAGGTAGTATAACAGGTACATCGCAGTCGACCGAGCACGGCTATCGAGGGAGATGTCATGAGCAACGGATGCAAAGAAAGCGACTGGAGACTATTCAGAAAACGCCTCCCCGGCTGGCAAGAGGCCTATATGGATCGCCTGACCAAGGAATATGTGGCAATCCTCATGGGCGAAGGCTTGGCGTCAGACCGATTCTGGGCTCTGGATAAGCGCATACGCGCCGACAAGCGCAAGGCAGGAGTAATAGTCACAGACGTGCGTAGGTCGGTGCTGACAAGCACCATGGCTCAGCTGCTGAGAGAAGGCGCCATCACCGAGGATGACCTCGATGGCTTCAGCGACGAGCTCCGCGAGAGTCTGCACTACAGCATGCAAGTGGACCGTATGTTGAACGCCTAACATCCCTAGCGCTTGAGCCTCCAACGAGGCTCCGAAAGTTGTTTGCGGTTCTGATTCTGGGACGCACCAAAACCTCGCAGACAACTAGCTTTGTCTGCGGTTTTCCGAGGCGGAGCCCGAAACACGCGCAATAGAGCACACCCCAACCGCAGACAACGCTCAATCCAACGCTCCGCAGCGTTCACAAACCGCAGACAACACGCCGTAGCCCGGCCTCGCGAAGCTTGTCTGCGGTTTTGATTGGGCCGCACAAGCCAAATCGCACGTTGTCTGCGGTTTGCGGTGCACCATTCCGGATAATCGCTCCCAGCGCGATGCAGATCCGCAGACAACACACCTTGTCTGCGCCATTCGCCGCCCGCCAAAAAGTCAAACCGCAAACAACATGCCCCACTTCGCCACGCCACGCCCCAAGGCGCTTCGCGAAGCAGGCCAGCAAACGGATACGCCCTGAGTCAAGATACCAGACGCGCCCTGAGCCAAGGCGGCAAGTTCAATTGACTCCCCGCACACATGGTCGGCAACCGAGGCGGCATATCTTCATCAGCGCAATCTGCCTCTTAGCCCTCCATGAGCTCTTCGTCAAAAAACGGCTCTTCATCCACTTGGTGCTTGGGTACGAACGCAATCACCAGATTGTCCCCTAGGCCTTGGGCGATCTTCCCAAGCGTTCTCACGGTTGGCAGTGTTTCTCCCGTCTCCACCCTGCTGATCACGCGCTGATCCATCCCGGAAGCCTTAGCGAGCTCAGCCTGCGTCATGCCCTTCTCAAGCCTTGCTTTGATAACCGCCCTGCTCACCTGGTATTCATCCTCAGAAGCTTTCCATTCCTTCTCGAACTCGGGATTCTCTAACTCCCTTGCAATCAATTTGTCAAGTGCGTCCATGATGTGCTCCCTATCTGCCTGCCATCATTCCTGCCGCAATGTCACGACGCGCTCTGCTTCTATTCATATATTCACTGCGGTACTTCTTCGCACGCTCGATTTCTCTACTTGGCGTCTTCTGAGTTTTTTTGATAAGCCATGCGTAATTACTATTGTTTGCCCGTCAAAAAAGAAGAACAACGTCCTGCCCGCATCGCTTCCCAGTATCGTACGAAGTTCGAAGATTCCATCTCCCAATGGTTTAGTATTTGGCTCACGCAGTTCAGGACCGAACTCGCGAAGAAGCTGTAGCGACCTAAGAGTCTTTGCGCGCATCTTCTCATTCATGACGTCGATGTACTCTTGAAAAGGAGTGCTGCCGTCGTACCGCTCGAAGAAATCTATGTGGTACAAAGCGTCCCCTTTCCTTTTACTACTTTTTCGTAGTATACAACATTTAGCTAGCAACAAAACTCAAGCAAGAAACCTCTCGCGTCGCACCGCAAATTTGCACGACTATTGAGCGTTAGAAAAACCCGTCACCCACCGTCCCCGTAAAACCCGACAGGCCTCCCGACACTGCCTCTAACGCCCCGCCGACAGCCTACCGTTAACTAGGCCTAGCGCAGTTGGGTACACTATGGCCGACGGCCAGCCTAATCGTTTAAAGGTCCAGCTAGGCAGCGCCATCTTTCTTACGCCGCCGGTATTGGCCTACCGGCGGCCTATTTCTTTAGGTGACGCGGCTTCCTTCGCGCTAACCTCCCGCCATCGTCTCCATCCCGAACCCGCACAAGCAGGTCAAATAGGGCTTTTGAGGCCTCGAGGAGCCTCGTGAGCAGCCGCACCGCGGCTAGGATGATGTCGTGGTCCATGGCAGCGCAGGGTGGGTGACGGTGTACGAATGTGGGCGAGAGCCCCGGCCGACTTGCGCCCAATTGCGTGCAGGGTGGGCGACCGTGTACGGATGTGGGCGAGAGTCCCAGCCGGCTTTCGCCCGGAGGCGTGCAGGGTGGGCGACCGTGTGCGGAAATGGGCGCCACTCCCAGCCGAC
>CACXFC010000245.1 GCA_902766835.1 uncultured Coriobacteriaceae bacterium
ACCGCTCGGCGGGGACACGCCGGCGGGGCCGCGGTGTGCTATCCACCAAAAGTTTCGAAGAGCCAAAAAAGGGCGTGTCCCTTAGTTGCCCAAGCTTTCGCACGGTTGCAGGAACTCCTGCAAGCTTTCGTGCAATCTTTCGCACAGTGGTATCCTTATTGGACTGCAAATTTTGGACTTATCGCAGTTATTAACAGTTGTTCATCACCTGTTGAAAACTTTCACGAGCCGCAAGTATGTTTGGAAAGTTTTCATCCAAGGGTGAAATGATGTTGAAAGGTTCAGGCGTGACGGAGTCGTTTTATCCATTCGTCGAGAATGGCGAGCACGAGCAGGCTCCCGCATCTCCAACTCTTGAGGTGCGCAATCCCGCACGCATAGCGGTCTTCGACGACCTGTCCGCCGCACCACGCGTCGTGGTGGTAGAACCCAAAGACGTCCGTTCCTACCTCGAGGAGATAACCGCCACCGTCACGCGTCTGGCGCAGGAGCAGGGTGGCAAGATCCCCTTCACCGTCATTCGCGAGGTTGTGGAAAACCTCATCCACGCCTACTTCATCGAGCCCACCGTGTCGATTCTCGACGGCGGCAACACCATTCGCTTCTCTGACCAAGGCCCCGGCATCCATGACAAGGAGCGGGCACTGGAGTTTGGCACGACTTCGGCGACGGCCGAGATGAAGCGCTACATCAGGGGAGTCGGCTCCGGCCTGCCCTATGCTCAGCAGTGGCTCGAGGACAAGGGTGGTTCGCTCACGGTGGAGGACAACATCCACAAGGGCACGGTTGTCACCATCTCGCTTGCGCACGGAAAAAACTCCGAGCAGGCATTCCCGCAGACAGAGCTTGCGCAGGTAGCGGGCTATGGCCAGCAGATGTGGCCCCAGGGGGGATACCCTCAACAGACCCCGCAGCAAGCACAGCCCTCATTCCCGCAGCAGCCAGCCCCGCAGGGCCAGCCAACATATCAACAGGGTGGATGGCCAGCGCCGCAACCCTTCGGCTATCAGCCACAGTACGGCTATCCGCAGCAGCCCATGTACGGGCAGGCGTGGCCGCAGCAGGCGGCGCCATACCCGCAGCCCGTCTATCAGCAGCAGCCCGCGCCGTTCCCGCAGGCGCAGCAGGCGCCCAGCGTCTCCGAGCGCGGGATGATGGCGCTGCAATACCTCATGACGCATGAGTCGGTTGGCCCGCGCGACCTCAATGCCGTCCTGCAGCTCTCCGAGTCCACCTGGTCGCGTGTGTTGAGCCAGCTTGAGGACCAGGGGCTCATCTCGAAGCAGGGTGGGCAGAAGAGGAAGCTCACGCAAGCGGGCAGGCAGTTCCTCGGGATGCAGTAGGGACATTTCGAGGGGCAATTAAGGGACACGCCCTTTTTTGCCCCGCGGGGCAAAAAAGGGCGTGTCCCTTAATTGCCCAGCTCATGCTAGGGTCAGGGATGTCTCTTCGTTTCCCCGTAATCGTCTGCCCGAGATTTCTCAACAGGCCCCTTGGCAAGGCGAGTTTTCTACATATAATGGAGAATACTTTTCAACATTCGTTATGATCGCTGGTGTCCCATGAATCAGAACCTCGACTCAGATGCCGCCATCCTGTGGGAAGACGTCATGGCGCTGCTTTCGGCGCGCGATGACCTCAACCGCTCGACGCTGGCCATGATAGAGAGTTGCACGCCCACCACCATGGACGACGAGACCTTCCATGTGTCGACGACGCTGGGCTTCGCGCAGCGCAAGATCAGCCAGAACGCGCGCATCATCGAGGAGTGCCTCGAGCAGGCCTCGTTCCAGCCCCTCACGCTGGTGGTCGACCTCGTTAAGGATACGCGCACCGTCCGCGTCTCGAACGAGGTCTCCCCCGAGGAGCTCTCGCGCCTGAGTGCCGCCACCTCGTCTGCCCCTGCGCCCGTCCAGAGCGTCACACATGTGACGGCACAGCCCATCCAGCCGCAGGCGGAAAACCTCGCCTACGCGGCCCAGCTGAGCGACGAGATAACGCAGACCGACTCGAAGCTCACCTTCGAGCGCTTCGTTGCCGGCGAGGAGAACCGCTATGCCCTCGAGGCGGCAAAGCAGGTGGCCAACGGCTACAACAAGAGCTACAACCCGCTGTTCATCTATGGCAAGAGCGGCCTGGGCAAGACCCACCTGCTGCGCGCCATCCAGAACTACATCGCAAAGAACGACCCCTCGCGCACCTGCATCTATCGCGCGGCGGCCGACTTCGTGGACGAGTATGTGATGGCGGCAACCGACCGCACGAGCACCTCGGCATCCAGCGTCCTTGCGGCGCGCTACCAGAACGTCGACGTCCTCATCATCGACGACATCCAGAACATGATGACCGCTGGCGGCACCATCCGCTTCTTCTTCAAGACCTTCAATTCGCTCATGGACCACAACAAGCAGATCGTGCTGGCGGCCGACCGCTCGCCCTCGCAGCTTGGCATGGGCGACAGCAAGTTTGACGAGCGCGACACCTCGCGCATGGACTCGGGCCTTTCGGTGTCCATCCAGGTGCCCGACTACGAGCTCAAACTCAACCTTATCAATGCCTTCTACGACCGCATGCGCCAGGACGCGCTCGACGAGCACCTCGACGGCGTCGTGGGGACCATCCCCGAGGAGATGCGCCACCTCATGGCCGAGCGCGCGGGTACCAACATCCGCGTCATCGAGGGATTCGTCCAGTCGTGCCTGATGCAGGCAAACCGCCGCGAGCGCACGGGACAATCGATCACGCGCGCCGACATCATCGAGGTGGCAAACCAGAAGTGGCCCACGGGGCAGAGGATTGTCACCGTCGACAACATCCAGCGCAATGTTGAGAAGTTCTACGACGTTGCACACGCCGACCTCATTGGCTCGAAGCGCAACAAGGAGCTGATGGAGGCCCGCCACGTGGGCATTTGGCTCACGCGCGAGCTTACCGACAACACCCTGGCCGAGATTGGCAAGAAGTTTGGCGGCAGGACGCACGCCACCGTCAAGCACAGCATCGCGTGGGTTGACGACTACAAGAAACGCGACCGCATCTTCCACGACCGCATCGAGACCCTGCGGGACACC
Source organism: uncultured Coriobacteriaceae bacterium (assembly GCA_902766835.1). Taxonomy (GTDB): domain Bacteria; phylum Actinomycetota; class Coriobacteriia; order Coriobacteriales; family Atopobiaceae; genus UBA1367. The sequence continues at coordinate 3,072 of CACXFC010000245.1, forward strand.
ATCGTGGATGCCACCTGATGTTTACAAACCTGTCGAAGAATCTTCGAAACGCTGTGAAAAGTAGCCGATTGGTGTTGAGAAGATTTTCGACAGGTTTTCAATGTTCACGGATGGTGAGCGTTCGTTAGCTTTCTACCGTGTTCCGGTAGGTCACCTACCAGCTGCTTTGTCCGGATTTAAACATTTCTACAGTGCTTAGTATCATCCTTAGTATTTATATCTCTATATAAGAGAAAGAAGAGGGAGGGCTCCCCATGAGGTTCACGGTAAGTCAGGCATCGCTCGCAAAGGCTCTTCTGGTGGTCTCAAAGGGCATGGCCACCAATTCGACCCTTCCCTACCTCTCTGGCATCTATATCAAGGCTGAGGACGGTACGCTTGAGTTCCAGACGGCTAACCTCACCATCTCCATCCGTCACCGGATTGCCGCCAATGTTGAGGAGCCGGGCGAGACGGTCGTCTCGGGCAAGGTGCTCACCAGCATCGTGAAGACCCTGCCTGACGCTGCGGTCACCTTTGCCATGGACCCGTCCTCGCGCGCGGTCGAGATCTCGTGCCACAAGTCGCACTTCCGCCTCAACACCCTTGATGCCTCCGACTTCCCCGAGTTCCCGGCGTTTGCCTTCGAGCGCTCCATCGAGCTGCCCAGCGCGCTACTCTCCGACATGGTCGACAAGGTGTACAAGGTCACCTCGCGCGACACCTCCCGCCCCATCCTGCAGGGCGTGCTGCTCTCCGTTGAGGAGAACACCATTCGCCTGGTGGCTACCGACTCCTATCGTCTGGCCGTGTGCGACTCCAACGTCGAGACCTCTTCCACCGACGAGGCCTTTGTGACCATCGTCCCGGGTGCCACGTTCCACGATGTGCTCTCCTCGCCCTCCATGACCGAGCAGATCCTGGTGGGCACAACCGAGAGCCAGGTGGTCTTCGTCTTTGGCAACACCACCTACGTCTCGCGCAAGATCGAGGGCAACTTCCCCAATTACCGCCAGCTGCTTCCGGCCACCTGCAACACCTCCATCAAGCTCGACGCCGCCCAGTTTGGCTCCGCGCTCAAGCGCGTGTCGGTCATCGCGTCTTCCAACCCCTCGGTGCGCTTTGACGCCGACGTTGACGGCAAGCTCATGCGCCTTTCCGCCTCCTCCCCCGACCAGGGCGAGTCGTCGGAGATGCTCGACGCCGAAATCGAGGGCGGCAGCATGTCCATCGCTCTGAACTTCCACTATGTCTTCGACTGCGTGAACGCCGTTTCGGGCACCGATGCGCTCGCCCTTGAGCTGCAGGGGCCTATGCAGCCGGCCATCTTCAAGTCGTGGGGCAAGATCAACTACCTCTACCTGCTGATGCCGGTTCGGATGTAAGGCGTGGGCCTTCTGGTAGACACGCTCGAGCTGCGCGACTGGCGCAACTTCGAGCAGCGCGACATAGCCTTCTCGCCCACCATGACGGTGCTGCATGGGCACAACGCCGTGGGCAAGACCAACACGGTGGAGGCCCTGCAGCTGCTCACGGCCGGAGCCTCGTTCAGGAAGCCTCGGCCGGTACAGCTGGTGCGCGAGGGCGCCGAGAGCGCGAAGGCCACGGTTCACCTGCGCGGCGACGGCCGCGTGGTTGACGTCGACTGCGTGGTTGAGGGCTCGCGGCGGAAGTTCCGACGCAACGGCAAGCCCGTGCAGTCGGCCGATGTGCCCGAGAGCCTCATGTCGGTGCTCTTCAACCCGGACGACCTGGCTTTCGTGAAGCGCGGGGCATCGCAGCGGCGCGAGGAGCTTGACGCCTTCGGGCGGCAGGCGAACAGGGGATTCGCGAAGGTCCTGGCGGCCTACCAGAGGGCAGTGGAACAACGCAACCGCCTCCTCAAGGAGGAGATGCCCAACCTTGCGCTGCTTGACGCCTGGGATGCGTCGGTTGCCTTGGGCGGGGCCACGCTCCTTCTTGCGCGCCTGCGGCTCTTCGAGCGCCTGGTGCCCAAGGTCTGCGCGGTGTATGCCCGCATCTGCGACGGCGAGGAGCTGCGGTGCAGCTACGAGTGCTCGTTGGGTGACGACGTGGTGGGCATGGGCCGCGATGCGCTGACTGCGCGCTTTTTGGAACGCCTGGGCGAGGGACGTGCCGCCGACCTGCGCCGCCAGCAGACGCTGGTGGGCCCGCACCGCGATGACCTCACCTTTACCCTGGACGGGCGCGACGCACGCACCTTCGGCTCGCAGGGCCAGCAGCGCTCCATCGTCTTGGCCTGGAAGATGGCTGAGGTGGAGCTGTCGGCGGAGCTTCTGGGCGACACGCCGCTGCTGCTGCTCGACGACGTCATGAGCGAGCTGGACGAGCGGCGCCGCGCGGCCGTGGTGAGCTTCGTCCAGGAGGGCATCCAGACCGTGGTGACCACCACGAACCTGGGCTACTTCCCGCCGGAGCTTCTGGCCGCCTCGAAGGTGGTGAGCTTCGGTGAATGAGTGGGAGCGTGAGTTTGGTTCCAAGCCGCCCGAGCGTGTGGGGTCGCTGGTAGGCGAGGTGGTCAATGACCGCATGGCTGCGAAGATGTCGTCCAACCAGCGCGCGGCCGCCGCGTGGTACCGGGCAAATGGCGACCGCGAGCACAAGCACACCACCGGCGTCTTCCTCAAGCGCGCCCGCGTGGCCGGTGCCGCTCCCATACTTGGCGTCTACGTCGACTCCCATGTGATGGCCACCGACTTTGGGGTCAACAAGGACATCTATCTCGCCCGACTGGCAAACATCGGCTTTGCGGTCTCGGGCATCGAGTTCATCGTTTCGCGCAAGGGCTACCGTGCGGGCAAGGCGCGCGAGGTAGCAAAAGAATCTGCGCCCGAGGTGCTTCCTGAGCTCTCACCGCAGGAGGCAGTTGAGGTAGAATCTCTCACTGCGCAACTTCCCGACGCAATTAGGGAGAACGCCTCTAAGGCCATAGCAATGTCGCTTAGGCGGCAAAAGCTTGAAAAGACGCAAAACCGCAAACAACGCTGAATTTTGGCCTCAGAGAACCGCAAACAACGTTTCGACACGTTTTCTACACCGAGTTTTGTTGGGGACAAGCAAAAGTAGCCCTAAAGGAGTAGACTTATACAGCTATATGTGAAAGCTGGGGTAAACTCGGCTTTTTAGCGGGCGCCGTGGCGCGCGCCGCTCGTTTGAAGAGGTTAGGAGCAACGTGGCAAAAAAGAACAACGAAAGCAACTACGGCGCTCAAAGCATCAAGGTGCTCGAGGGTCTCGACCCCGTTCGCAAGCGTCCTGGCATGTACATCGGCTCCACGAGTGCGTCGGGCCTGCACCATCTGGTGTGGGAGGTTGTCGACAACTCCGTTGACGAGGCCATGGCCGGGTTCTGCTCGCGCATCAAGGTGACCGTCCATGCCGACAATTCCGTCACGGTCGAGGACAACGGCCGCGGCATCCCCGTGGCGCGCCATCCGCAGAAGCGCATCCCCACCCTCGAGGTGGTCCTCACGGTGCTGCACGCAGGCGGCAAGTTTGACAACGACGCCTACAAGGTCTCTGGTGGCCTGCACGGCGTGGGCGTCTCGGTGGTCAACGCCCTCTCGAAGAGGCTCATCGCGCGCGTCAAGCGCGACGGCGGCATCTACGAGATGGAGTTCAGCCGCGGCAAGACCGTCCGCAAGATGGAGCAGGTGGGCAAGAGCAAGGCCACCGGCACCTCCATCACCTTCTGGCCCGACGACACCATCTTCGAGACCGTCATCTACGACTTCGACACCCTGCACGATCACCTGCAGGAGACGGCCTTCCTCAACAAGAACCTCAAGATCACGCTGATCGACGAGCGCGAGCTGCAGCCGCGCGTCGTGGAGTTCTGCTACTCCGGCGGCATCATCGACTTCGTGAAGTTCCTCAACGAGGAAAAGACGGTGCTGCCCGGCATGGACCGCAACCCCGTCTACATCAGCGGCACCTCCGCCCCCGACGCCCCTGCTGACCAAAAGGGTGAGGTAGAAGTGGCCCTGCAGTGGAACACCTCCTTCTCGGGCACGGTCATGAGCTTTGCAAACGACATTTACACCGACGAGGGCGGCATGCACCTCGAGGGCTTCCGCGCGGCGGTTACCAAGACCATCAACGACTACGCGCGCTCGCACAAGCTGCTGAAGGAGAAGGAGGCCAACCTCACCGGTGACGACATTCGCGAGGGCATGACGGCCGTCATCTCCGTCAAGCTCCCCGATCCGCAGTTTGAGGGCCAGACCAAGGCAAAGCTGGGCAACTCCTACATGCGCACGCTCACCAACAAGGTGGTGAGCCAGGGCATGGCCGAGTATCTGGAGGAGCATCCCAACCAGGCCAAGGAGATCTTCAAGAAGGCCAATCAGGCCGCCAAGGGCCGCATGGCCGCGCAGAAGGCGCGTCAGGCAACCCGCCGCAAGGGTCTGCTCGAGAGTGCAAGCCTGCCCGGCAAACTGGCCGACTGCTCGGTGCGTGACGCCGAGATGACCGAGCTCTTCATCGTAGAGGGCGACTCCGCAGGCGGCTCCGCCAAGATGGCGCGCGACCGCTCCATCCAGGCCGTGCTGCCCCTGCGTGGCAAGATTCTGAACGTCGAGCGCGTGCAGGAGCACCGCGCCCTCTCGTCCGACACCATCACCTCGCTGATCACTGCCATCGGCACGGGCATTGGCCCCGAGTTCGACCTCTCCAAGGCCCGCTACCACAAGATCGTGATCATGACCGATGCAGACGTCGACGGCGCTCACATCCGCATCCTTCTGCTCACGTTCTTCTACCGCTACATGAAGCCCATGATTGACGCCGGCTACATCTACGTGGCCCAGCCGCCGCTGTACCAGCTCAAGCCCAAGGGCAAGAAGAA
>CACXFC010000246.1 GCA_902766835.1 uncultured Coriobacteriaceae bacterium
CTTGCCGTTGTTCATCTCGCGCTTGATGGCGCCCATGGCGGCGAAGCACGGCGCGCAGAGCAGGTTGAAGATCATGAACGCGAAGGCAGCGAGCTGGCCAAAGCCACCGGAGATCTTCTCGAAGTCGGCCTTGACGTTGGCCCAGATCGGCGAGCCTTCGTCGTCCCAGTCCTCAGACTCGGTGTCGTAGTTGTACAGGACAGCGAAGGTCGAGACGACTTCCTCCTTGGCCACCAGACCAGTGACGGTTGCCACGGCGGGCTTCCAGGAGCCGAAACCAAGCGGCGAGAAGACGGGAGCGAAGGTGTTGCCCACACCGGCGAGGATGGAGTCGTCCATGGGGTTGACCTCTTCGGGAGTGATGCCCGCGCGCTCGGCGACGGAGTTGATGTACTCCTCGGTGGCAATGGTCTTGTCCTCATAGAGCTTGTTGACCATGCCGAACCTGCCGTTGACGGTGCCGAAGTTGGAGAGGGCCCAGATGATGATGGAGGACAGCAGGATGATGGTGCCGGCCTTCTTGATGAACGACCAGCCGCGCTCCCACGTGCTGCGCAAGACGTTGCCCAGGCTGGGGATGTGGTAGGCGGGCAGCTCCATGACGAAGGGCGCCGGGTCGCCGGCGAAGAGCTTGGTCTTCTTCAGCATGACGCCCGAGATGATGATGGCGGCCACGCCGATGAAATAGGCGCTGGTGGAGACCCAGGCGGCACCGCCGAACAGTGCGCCGCCGATGAGGCCGATGATGGGCATCTTGGCGCCGCAGGGGATGAAGCAGGTGGTCATGATGGTCATGCGGCGGTCGCGCTCGTTCTCGATCGTGCGCGAGGCCATGACGGCGGGCACGCCGCAGCCGGTGCCGATGAGCATCGGGATGAACGACTTGCCGGAGAGGCCGAAGCGGCGGAAGATGCGGTCCATGATGAAGGCGATGCGGGCCATGTAGCCGCAGTCCTCAAGGATGGCCAGCAGGAAGAACAGCACGAGCATCTGCGGCACGAAGCCCAGCACCGCGCCCACGCCGGCGAAGATGCCGTCGGCGAGCAGGCCAACCAGCCAGTCGGAGAGGCCCAGGCCCTCGAAGAACGCACGCGAGCCCTCGGTGAGCCACTCGCCTCCCAGCACGTCGTTGGTCCAGTCGGTCAGGAAGGTGCCGAACGGGCCCATGGCAATCCAGTACACGGCGTACATGATGAGAATGAAGATGGGCAGGGCCAGGATGCGGTTGGTGACGATCTTGTCGATCTTGTCGGAGATGGTCAGCTCGCCACGGTCGGCGCGACGCAGGCAGCCGCCGATGATGGAGGTGATGTAGTCGTAGCGCTGCGAGGTGATGATGGACTCGGCGTCATCGTCGAGCTCGGTCTCGCAGGCCTTGATGTCGCCCTCGATGTGGGCGATGGTCTCGGGGGAGAGGCCAAGCTTCTTCTGGACCTTCTCGTCACGCTCGAAGAGCTTGATGGCGTACCAGCGCTGCTGCTCCTCGGGCATGTTGTGGACGGTGACCTCCTCGATGTGGGCAATGGCGTGCTCGACGCTGCCCGCGAAGCGGTGCTGCGGGATGGGCTTGATGCCGCTCTTGGCGAGCGCCACGGCCTCCTCGGCAGCCTCCTTGATGCCGGTGCCCTTCAGGGCCGAGATGGAGACGACCTTGCAGTCGAGGGCCTTGGCCAGGGCGGCCAGGTCGATGACGTCGCCGTTCTTCTCGATGACGTCCATCATGTTGACGGCCACGAGCGTGGGGATGCCCAGCTCAACCAGCTGCGTGGTGAGGTAGAGGTTGCGCTCGAGGTTGGTGCCGTCGACGATGTTGAGGATGGCGTCGGGGCGATGGTCGGTGAGGTAGTCGCGGGCCACGACCTCCTCCAGGGTGTAGGGGGAGAGCGAGTAGATGCCCGGGAGGTCGGCGATGGTCACGTCGGAGTGGCCCTTGAGCTTGCCGTGCTTCTCCTCGACGGTAACGCCCGGCCAGTTGCCCACGTACTGGTTGGAGCCCGTGAGGGCATTGAAGAGCGTGGTCTTACCGCAGTTTGGGTTGCCCGCAAGGGCAATGGTGATGTCTGCCATAGGCTTTAGGCCTCCTCGATGAGTTCGACTTCGATCATCTCGGCGTCGGCCTTGCGCACCGACAGCTCGTAGTTGCGCACGGTGATCTCCATGGGGTCACCCAGCGGCGCGACGCGGATCACGTGAATGACCTGTCCCTTGGTGATGCCCATGTCCATGATGCGGCGCTTGACCGGTCCGGTCCCGTTGAGCTTGAGGACCTTGGCACTCTGGCCCACTTGGACATCTCGTAACGTCATGCTTGACTCCCTTCTGCAGGCACGGTTGTGCCTAGCCGATACACCTGTTAGACGAAGATCTTGCTGGCCATCTCCTTGCTGATGGCCACACGGGTGTCTTTGATTGCGCAGATGATGTTGCCGTCAATCTCGCTGATAACCGTGACGGGGGTTCCTACCACAAAGCCCAGGCCCTCCAAGAATTGACGAGTTTCCGGTTTGCCGCCAACGCGCGTGATGATGCTGCTTTGGCCGGCTCTGAGTAGTGTGAGGGGCATAGTGCGCCGCCTTTCCCGCAAGTTATCCATAGCTAACAGACATAAGTTAGCCTAGGTGTACCAAAGAGTCAACCGAGGATTACAAATTGGGGTGGCGAGGCTGGCGCGTGGGGGAGGACAATCGGGCGACATGCCTGCCGTTCAGGCTGTGTGACCCAGCGCCGGAGCGAGGGGCGAAAAACACTTGCAAATTAGTTCTTGCATAGAAGTTAGACAAGGTATACTTTAGTCCAAGTAGTTAGCCTTAGTTAACAATCGTGAGAAAGGTGGCGCCATGAGCAAGATTGCCAATGTGTATGGTCGTGAGGTCCTAGATTCGCGCGGCAACCCCACCGTCGAGGTCGAAATCACGCTCGAGGATGGCACGTTCAGCAGCGCGCTGGTACCTTCCGGCGCTTCTACCGGCGACTTTGAGGCTGTGGAGCTTCGCGATGGGGACCCCAAGCGCTATGGCGGCAAGGGCACCCTTACAGCCGTCGGCCACGTGAACAACGAGATCCGCGAGGCCATCGTGGGCCTTGACGCCCGCGACCAGCGCCTGGTTGACGAGACCATGATTGCCGCCGACGGAACCGACAACAAGGGCAACTTCGGTGCCAACGCCATTCTGGGCGCCTCGCTGGCCACCGCACGCGCGGCCGCTGCCAGCGCAGGCCTGCCGCTCTACGAGTACATTGGCGGTGTGGCCGGCCACACCCTGCCGGTGCCCATGATGAACATCATGAACGGTGGCGTGCACGCCACCAACACCGTGGACTTCCAGGAGTTCATGATCATGCCGGTGGGCGCCCCCACCTTCTCCGAGGCGCTGCGCTGGTGCTGCGAGGTCTACGCGACCCTCAAGAGCGAGCTTGCCAAGGCGGGCCTCTCCACGGGCGTGGGAGACGAGGGTGGCTTCGCCCCCGACCTCAAGACCAACAAGGACCCGCTGAAGTACATGAGCCAGGCCGTTGAGGATGCCGGTTTCGAGCTGGGCCGCGACTTCCGCTTTGCCATGGACCCGGCCGTCTCCGAGCTCTACAACAAGGAGACCGGCCTCTACGAGCTGAAGGGCGAGGGCCTCACCCTCTCCGCCTCCGAGCTCATCGACTACTGGGAGGCGCTCATCGCCGAGTTCCCGATCATCTCCATCGAGGACGCCCTCGACCAGGACGACTGGGAGGGCTGGAAGGAGCTCACCGACCGCCTCGGCAAGCGGGTCCAGCTCGTGGGCGACGACCTCTTCGTCACTAACACCAAGCGTCTCGCCAGGGGCATCGAGACGCACGCCGCAAACGCCATCCTCATCAAGGTGAACCAGATCGGCTCGCTCACCGAGACCCTCGACGCGATCGAGATGGCCAAGCGTGCCGGCTACACCGCGGTCGTCTCCCACCGCTCGGGCGAGACCGAGGACGCCACCATCGCC
>CACXFC010000247.1 GCA_902766835.1 uncultured Coriobacteriaceae bacterium
CTCCATCCGCGACGACAACGTGATCGAGACCGCCAACAAGTACGGCATCGCCATGTGCTTCACCGGCATGAGGCTCTTCCACCACTAGGATTTCGATACAGAGAAATTAGGGGACACGCCCTTTTTGCCCAGCTGGGCAAAAAGGGCGTGTCCCCTAATTTCTACGTCCACCGCACCAGTATCATGGAGGCAAAGCCGTCGCGGCAAGGAGGATCCATGCGCCTCACCATTAGCCACAAGTGCCTGACCGTCACCATCATTGCAGCCGCAACCGCCTTGGCCCTTGCGTCTTGTGCGGCATGCAGCAAGGCACCTCAGCCACCGGCACCCGCCGACCCCACCCAGCCGGCCACCGTGGTGGGCTTCAAATACGCGTATCAGGGCATGATGCGCGAGCCCTATTACAGCATCAGACAGGTTGAGGACGGCTTTGAAGGCGCTGCCACCTACTCCGAGGTGTTCTGGGAGGCCATGGACGGTGCCGAGACCATGGACTACATGGAGCGAAGCGCCGATGGCAGCTACGGCTATGACGAATATGCAGGCGGGGACCCTCTGGGGCCTGAGTCAAATGCCCAAATCGCGCTCCTGAGCAGCGAGGAAATGGAAGAGTTCACCGCTCTGCTGCGGGAGCATGGCGTCTTTGCATGGGATGGCTTTGACGAGCACTATCAGCCTCCCGCAGGCATGCACATGACCGATTCAGGCGTTACCTTCGACCTCAAGATCCTGCTCTCCGACGGCACGCACATAAGCGCACATGGCGTGGATACAGAGCCGCCAAACAGCAGCGAGGCGATACGTGCCATCCTCGACTTCTTCGAGCGGCATGGCATAGAGACCTATTAGGAAACAAGGGACACGCTCCTCAGTGCGGCACGATGCAGTCGTAGCGCACTACCTTGCCAGCCAGCGAGCTGCTGGGTTTGACGCCGGCAAGATAGGGCCCCTTGAGCGGGCGCTTCACCACAACCTTGCGCGGATGGGCTGCCAGCGCGGCCTGCATCAGCGCCTCCTCGTCCTCGCAAGGCTGCTCGAGACGCTGGAACAGCTGCAGCTTCTTGTTGGTTGCCGCACGCTTGCGCTTCTGGGGAAACATGGGGTCGAGAAACACCACGTCAGGGCGCTGGTCTAGTGCTGCCAGCACCTGCGTTGCATCACCTGTCACCAGCTTCATACGCTGTGCGATGTCCTGTAACTCGGGCGTGCCCTGCGCGCGCTCGAGGGTATCGGCCAACAGCGACGCGATCACCGCGTCGCGCTCGCAGAGCGTCACACGAAAGCCCGCCGCAGCCAGCAGCAGCGAGTCCTCCCCTAGCCCTGCCGTGGCATCCACCACGAAAGGTTCGGCGACCCCCTTCACGCGCGCAGCGCGCACCAGCAGCTCATGGCTAAGGTTGGCCGGACGCAGCCGCGGCAGCAGGCGCGTAAAGTCGCCCCGCAGCTCGAGGGTACCGTCTGTGAGTGCCAGGCCTCGCTCGCCGCGCCGCAGCTCGAGGCCCTCGGGAAGCTGTAGCTCGCTCGCAGCCAAAGGCCTTAGACCAGCTTGCCGTTGCAGTGGTCGACCATGTGCTGGATCATCTGGGCAATCCAGCCGGTGTAATCGCGGCGACGGGGCTTGAACTCGCCGTCAACCAGCTCATCGAAGCTGACCTTGATCTTGGCATAGCGCGTGACCTTGCTGTAGTCGTCGCGCGTCATGCAGCCCTCGACGGTCTTGGACGGACGGATGCCCATGAGCACCTTGGGGTTGTACAGCACGTGCGGCTTCTCATTGTCGTCGAAGTAGACCACCACGGCCTTGGTCACGCCGATCTGGTTTGCCGCCAGGCAGGAGCAATCGTCCAGCGAGGCCGCCGTGTCGATGAGGTCCTGCGCAAGCTCCGCATCTTCCGGTGTGGCCTTCTCGCACACCTGCGAAAGAATTGCCTCGTCCTTAACCAGCTCTTTGATCATGACCGTCCCTTTCCTATGCAATCTGTTCCAGATAGAAGTCGCGAATGCGCGCGAGGTCTGCCTCGCCCAGGCCAAACTCACCCAAAGCGTACGCCTCGCGAGACTCGTAGCGCTCGTCAATTGCCGCCAAAGCCGCCTCTAGGTCGGCCTTGTTGACGCCATTCATCTTTGCCCAGTTCTCCCTGTCGCGCTCCGACACCCATTCCGGCAACTCCTCCGGCGCCATGTTGATGATGGCGGCGCGGTACTCGTTGGTGAGCAGGAAGTTGTCCAGTATCTGCTCGTCGGTAACACCCAGCAGCACCAAAAGGATTGCGGCGCACACGCCCGTGCGGTCCTTGCCGGCAGAGCAGTGGAAGTACAGCGGCGCGTTGAGCTGGGCGAACTGCTCGACCAGCAGGTGGACGGCAGGATTGTCAAACACCATGGACACATAGAGGTTGCGCATGAAGGCCTCGGGCGCGGCCTCGATGAACTTGGCGATGTGCGCGATGCCTGCAGGCGAGAAGTCAACCTCCCGCCCCTCGGCGTCCATCATGCCTCCCCGGCGGCAGTACGTGGCGCCGCGGGGAACGTAGTCGTCCTTCTCCGCTGCCTCGCCGCGCGCACGCAGGTCGAGCATGAAGCGCAGGCCAAGGCAGTCCAGGGTCTTGCGCTCCTCCTCGCTCAGCTTGTCGAGCGTGCTTCCGCGGTAGAGCAGGCCATGGCGCACGGCGCGGCCATCGGCGGAAACGAGCCCGCCGAGCTCGCGGAAGTTGAGTGTGTCGGGAAACCCGGCAACGTAGCCCTGGGTAGACTCTTGCACCATGCGCTCTCCTTTGCGTCAACAGCTAGGCCATCGTACCAAAGCGAGGCCTCGTGTACCGGATGTACACGCCCGCCACCAACGTATGCAGGGGACCGCGCTGAAATTAAGGGACACGCCCAGCTACGCGCAGTTGCGGTACCATATGCGCTTATCAGCACAGATGTGTCTCACTCCACCGTGGCAAAGGACTGGCATGGACAAGCTCGACCTTAGCGCCCTCCTCAACACGTCATATGAAATCTGCGACGCCCTCATGAAGGCGGACGTGGGCAGCGTGCGCAGTGAGGGGCGCGACTTGCGCGCCCAGTTTCGCAGCGACCTGGCAATGTTTGGCGCCTACCTCGCCGAGGCCGACGGCACCGTTGCCGCTGACGAGGTCGAGTTCATCCGCACCACTCTGGGCTACGAAGAGAATGCCCCCGTCATCCAGGGCATACGGAACCGCAAGAGCCCCACGAGCATGCCGTCGGGAGGCGTACCGCAGTCGGTAAAGTATGCCGTACTCGCCGATGCGGGCAACAAGCTGCGGCCGGACCCTTACAGCCACCAGTGCTCGGCGTACTTCTATGACACCTTCAAGGTCTTTGGCAAGACCCTGCTTGCCCAAAGCGAGCGCAACACCACCGATGCCGACATCCAATGCCTCACCGCCTACCTGGCCAACATGGAGGCCATGCTGCGCGAATACGCCGTCTGGCGCTCGGGCGCGCAGAAGACCTACAGCATCGTTGAGCCCGCCGTGGGCACCATGACCCCCGAGGAGCAGGCCAAGGAGCTCGACGCGGCCATGGCCGAGCTCTCGTCGCTGGTGGGGCTGGAAGAGGTGAAGCGCCAGGTCAACATCATGGTCAACCTGCTGCAGGTCCAGCAGATGCGCGCCGACCAGGGCATGAAGGTGGCCGACATCAGCAAGCACATGGTGTTCACCGGAAACCCCGGCACGGGCAAGACCACCGTGGCGCGCCTGCTGGCCCGCATCTACAAGGCCCTGGGCGTTCTGCGCACGGGTCAGCTGGTTGAGGTCGACCGCTCCGGCCTGGTGCGCGGCTATGTGGGCCAAACTGCCACGCAAACCCAGGAGGTCATTTCCCAGGCGCTGGGCGGCGTGCTGTTCATCGACGAGGCCTATGCCCTCACCGTGCACAAGGGCGAGAACGACTTTGGCCAGGAGGCTGTGGACACACTCCTCAAGGCGATGGAGGACCACCGCGACGACCTCGTGGTCATCGTGGCCGGCTATACCGACCTCATGGAGCAGTTCCTCAGCTCAAACCCGGGCCTGCGCTCGCGCTTTGCCAACACCATCCACTTTGCCGACTACTCCGCCGACCAGCTGCTGGCCATCCTGCAGATCAACCTCAAGAAGCAGGAGTACCAGCTCTCCGATGCTGCCGAGAAGCGCGCTTGGGAGATGATCAAGGATCGCGTGGCCCACAAGCCCGACAACTTTGCCAACGCACGCGACATCCGCAACTTCATGGAGCACGCCATTGCCAACCATGCCGTGCGTGTGGCCGCCCTCGAGGGCGCCCGCGACAGCAAAAAGATCCTCGGAACCATAGAGCCCGAGGATCTTCAGAGCTGGGAGTAAGCTAGCGGCAGTTGCCTACGCGTACATTGGGTGCGGCCGTTAGGCCTTCGTGCGCCCCGGCAGAATCAGGTTGAGCAGAATGCCCACCAGCGTTGCGGTGGCCATGCCGGGAAGGGTGTAGTTGCCCAGCGGGATGGCGATGCCGGCGCACTCCATGCCCACGCCCATGATGATGGTGACCGAAGCGATCATGAGGTTGCGGTTCTCGGAGAAGTCAACGTGGTTGTTGACCAGCATCGAGAGGCCGTTGGAGGCAATGAGGCCAAACAGCAGCAGGCTCACGCCACCCATGACCGGCACCGGGATGGTACTGATGAGCGCAGCCAGCTTGGGGCAGAAGCCGCCCACGATGAGCGCGAATCCCGCCGCATACCAGAAGACCTGCGTGGCATAGACGCGCGTGACGCTCATGACGCCGATGTTCTCGGCATAGGTGGTGGTGGGAGGTCCACCCAGCAGGCCCGAGATGGTGGTGGAAAGGCCGTCGCCCATAAGCGAGCGCGGCAACATGTCGCGGTAGTCGCGGCCCACGATCTCGCCCACGGCCAGCAGGTGGCCGATGTGCTCGATGACGCACACGAGCGCCACAGGCGCCACCAGGGCGATGGCGCCAAGGTCAAAGGTGGGCAGGCTCACCGGCGGCAGGCCAATCCATGCCGCGCTCACCACAGGCGAGAAGTCGACCATGCCCATGACGGCAGCCAGGATGTAGCCCACGATGATGGACAGCAGCACGGGCATGGTCCCAAACAGGCCGCCCATGCTCGAGAAGATCACGGCTGCCACCAGCGTGACCACCGCGACCACAGCGCCGTCCGCCACAAAGGCGTCCGTAGACGAATAGAAAGCCATCTTCGCAGCCGTGGACGAAAGGCCCACGCCAATCACGATCATGACCGAGGCCACCAGCACCGGCGGGAGCAGCGTATCGAGCCAGTCGGTTCCCACGAGCCTGATGACACCCGCCACCACGAAGTAGACCAGGCCAGCCGCCACCACGCCAGACAGGGCGCACGAGACATCACCCGTTGCCGCCGTGGCCGCCAGGATGGGGCTGATGAAGGCAAAGGAGCTGCCCAGGTAGCTGGGAATCTTGTTCTTGGTAAGCAGCAGGTAGATGATGGTACCGATGCCCGAGCACATGATGGCCACGTTGGGATTGAGGCCCGTGAGCGCGGGCACCAGCACCGTCGAGCCAAACATGCTCATCATGTGCTGGATGCCCAAAGGAATTGCGCGTGCAGGAGAGACGCGGTCGTCAACGCCGATGACCTTGCGTTCCGTTGCTGCCATATAAATCCTCTCATCATCATGCAACTATTATTTATGCGGTCAACATTCTAACCGCGCACTATGACGATGGTGTTACTGTTTGCACAAGATGCCTCGGGGAAGCATATTTCCCCGGGGCATCCCATCAATACTCTAACGAGGATCATTGGCGTGCGCTGAAGGCGCGCCAGCCACCCTCTGTTGCTACTTGGCTGCGTGGCCACCGAAGACGTCGAAGTCCATGGTGTCGAGCTTGGCGTCGATCAGCGCAATCTCCTCCGCGGTCATGGGCACGCTCGCAGCCCCGAAGTTCTCCTTCAGGCGATGCAGCTTGCGGGTACCGGGAATGGGAATGATGTGCGGCTCCTTGTTGATCATCCAGGCAAGGCTGAGCTGGGCCTTGGTGCAGCCCTTCTCGTTGGCCATGGCATCGAGCAGGTCGAGCAGGGCCTTGGCCTTGGCGTAACCCTCCTCGTTGTACGAGATGGTGCCATCGGGCTTCACGCCCACATAGGCCTCGGCTGTGTCATAGAAGTCGTAGCCAATCTCGTGGGCGGCACGCAGCATCTCGATGGCCTCGTCATCGGCGGTGGGGTCGCCAGAGGCATGGCTGAAGCCCATGCATCCCAGGCCTACGGGGCTCACATACAGGTCGCTCTTTCCAAGCTGCAGCTTCTCCATGCTGGCTTCCTCTCTTCGCTGCCGGTTTCCGCTCTGGCACACATTTTACCAGCGCGACCGCCGGCCCCAGCTAGCTTGCGCGCCAACCCAGCATGCGCCCGACGCAAGCTGCGAAACTAGGGGACACGCCCTTTTTGCCCAGCTGGGCAAAAAGGGCGTGTCCCCTAGTTTCAAGGCGTTCTTTGCTATACTATGCATATATGAGTAGTTATCCTATATTTAAGGCGGTATTGCGCATATATGAGTAGAATCTCCTTTGCAAAGCTTCGCCTCCCCGGACAGGCCAAGCTCGATGTGGCCAAACGCGAGAAAGAGCGGCGAAAGCGGTTGGGTCTGACACAGGTGGAGCTGGCCAAGCGAGCCGATGTAAGCCTAGGGTCACTCCGGCGCTTTGAGCAGACGGGAGACATCTCATTCGCAAGCCTCGTCAACCTCTGCTACGCCCTTAATTGCCAGGATGAGCTCGAGGGACTCTTCTCCGCGCCGGCCTATCGCACAATCCAGGAGGTCATCGATGAGGCTCGCTGACGTAAGCCAAGGACTCGAGGTCTTTTTGGGGATGCGAAAGGTGGGCACCCTTGCTAAAAGCAAGGAGGGCCTCGTTGCATTCCAGTACGACAGCGACTGGCTCATAGACGGATATTCCATAAACCCGTACAGTCTCCCGCTCACGAGCGAGCTCTTTGTTCCCAAGTGGCAACCATTCGACGGACTCTTCGGAGCGTTTCACGACAGCCTTCCCGATGGTTGGGGAGCGCTGCTGCTTGACCGTATGCTCAGAAGAGAAGGGCTTGACCCATCCGACGTAGGCCCGCTCGACAAACTCGCGATTGTTGGGTCATCAGGCCGAGGAGCACTTGAGTATCGCCCGCAAAGTAAATTCTCTCTTGCGAGCACGCCGTCGTCACTCGATGACCTAGCGCTCTGGTGCCGAGAGATTCTTGCCGACCGCCCCATTGACGACCTAGATGCAGTGTTTGCGGCAGGCGGCTCATCAGGCGGCGCACGTCCCAAGGCATATGTCAATGATGAACAGGGCTCTTGGATCGTCAAATTTCCCTCGAGCCTAGATCCGGAGCATATCGGGACTATCGAGTATGAGTATGCGTTGGCAGCAAAAGCATGTGATATCGACATCCCCGAGGTCAGACTCTTCCCATCAGCTCTCTGCGAAGGTTACTTTGGCACGAAGCGCTTTGACATTTTGCCGAGCGGCGAGAAGCAACATATGCTCTCAGCAAGTGCAATTGTCGAGGTAAGCCACCGTATGCCTTCGCTTGACTACGAGAGCTTGTTTCAGATTTCGGCTTTCTTGGGTACGGGGCCGCAAGATGCCAAGCGTCTTTTCCGACTCATGTGCTTCAACGTGTTCGCGCATAACAGAGATGATCACTCGAATAACTTTTCGTGGCTGTGCGACAGCTCGGGCAGCTGGTCGCTTTCGCCCGCCTACGACCTCACCTACAGCAATGGCATAGGCGGCAAGCACGCTACCTCCGTTTTGGGCAGAGGTCTACCAGAAGAGTCCGACCTACTCGCCCTAGCCAAGGAGGTCGGATTGTCAACAAGCTGGTCCCGCCGAACAATCCGCGAAATACGCGAGGTGTGCGAGGACCTACTGTCCCGCCTGCGGCTGCACTAGCGTACGCCTGGCGCAAGCTACGAAACTAGGGGACACACCATGTCCTGCGCGCATAGTAAATTGGGCTATTCCTCCGTCGATGCCGCCTGGCGCAACGCATTGAGGCACAGGGCGTACTCCCCCACCAGAATGCGTTCGTGATAGTCGCACACAGAGATCAGCTTGGGCACGGTGCCTTCGGGTAAGAACTCCGCCAGCACGGCCGAAAGATCATCCATGTCGGGCAGCAGGTCCACAGCCACGTAGATTGCCTCCGGAGAGGTGGTGACAATGGAGCACATGAGCTCGGCCGCAACAATGCTGCGCATTCCCTCGCTCGTCCAGGAGCGCTCACGAAGCTCGTCCGACTTGTCGAACATCCGCACCAGGTATCCCAGCTCTCCCGCCAGGCCATGGTTGCCCCGCACCAGGCGCCCGTCGATGATGAGCCCCTGACCGCCCACGGAATACCCCGTTGGCTGGCGCTGCAGCAGGATGTTCTCGAATTCGTCCTGGCTCACATAGCAGCCGGCCGCCGCCGCGTTGGCGTTGTTGTCCACGAAGACAGGCACGCCCAGGCCGTCGGCCATTTTGGCAAAGTCAGGCATGCCGAGGTCGACGGTGACCATGTGCACGGATGAGCCATCCACCACGCCAGGTACCGCGATCCCAATGGCATCGAGCTCACGCGGGTCGACCCCTTGCAGGCGAACGGACGCCAGCACGTCCTTCACATCGCAATAGCTCCGGCCGGGCTTTTCCACGCGGCCATCCAAAACGACCTCGCCGCAGTCATACACACGGTAGCTGTACAAGGAGTCGCGCGCGCCATAGACGGAGCTTATCACCAGAATGCGCTTGTCGTTGTCCAGCTTGCGCACGATGCGCGTGCTTGCCTGCTCCATACGCGCCGCCAGCGCATTCTCGCTCATGGCGTTGAGCAGCATGCGCAAGGCGGTGCCTGCGTCATAGCTGCCAAAGACAGCGCCAGGAATCTCGAAGACCACGAGGTCGGGGTGGCGCTCCACCATCTCGGCACGGCGCGCGTGCACCTGCGGGGCAAGCATGACAGCCGTATAGTCACCCGCATCACGCAGGGCCAGCTCGATAGGTTTGGCCTCAAACTCAAAGTCCAGTGAGAGCGTTGCGGCCACCTCGGCCAGCTTCTTGGCGAAGAAGCTCGTGGTAAGCGCCGAGGTACAGGTGAGCAGGACGCGCGTGACCTTCTGAGCCGAAAGCTGGGAGAGGGCCTCTATGAGCTCGTCGAAGAGCTGCTTCGCATGATCGAGGTCGTCCATCTCGAAGTGCAGGAAGAACGTGGGATTGTCCGGATCGTCCGCCGGGATGATGTTGAGCTCGACAATCTCGGGCGCACCGGGGTCCAGCTCATAGAAGTTGACATTGGCCGTCGCCTTGGCCGTAATGATGCGCACGTGCTCGTCGTCGGGGCTCTCGACCCTGCAGCCCTCCACTACATGACGCAGCGTCATGGCACGAGAGAGAATCCACGTACGGAACTCGTTGGCGAGGCTGGTCATGGCTGTTCCTTTCAACGGCATGGGCGCATGCACCAATTTTAGGAGATATCACTCCCGATGCTAAAGGTGAGTCTTCGCGCGTTGGGGGCATGCCCTAGTTACTCCAAGCGCGTGCTACCATTACCCAGGCCGCCGCACGAAAACCGTCCCGCACAAGAAAGAGAGTCCTATGAAGACCATCCACGTTGTTGCCGCCATCATCAAGCGGGTCAACTGCATCTTTGCCACGCAGCGCGGCTACGGCGACCAAAAGGATGGGTGGGAGTTCCCTGGCGGCAAGATCGAGCCCGGCGAGACACCCGAGCAGGCACTCGTGCGCGAGATCCGCGAAGAGCTTGACCTGGCCATTGTGGTAGAGCGGCACGTGGTGGACGTGTCCTACGACTACCCCGCGTTCCACCTAGAGATGGGCTGCTACCTGTGCTCCATTGCCGAAGGCACGCCTCACCTGCTAGAGCATGAGGCTGCGCGATGGCTTGCACCGCAAGAGATCGACTCGGTCGACTGGCTTCCAGCAGACGTGCTGGTAGTTGACGCGCTCAAGGCACAGGGGTTTGCGTAACGCGCTCCGGGGCACGCCCGTGAGTATCGTTTGAGTACCAGCGGGATGAATTCCGCGCACATAGCAAGCTCCCGTGAGTACCAGGGGCCATCGACGCTGGTGATCAGCACATTATCGTGAGGCCAATTGAGATTTTCGGTACTAGATACCTCAACCAGGGCTATTTAGCTGGGCAAACGCGCATCATGCTCGGCGCAACGAGCCAACCACCTCTCTCTACCGGCTTGCAGGCCCACAAACGCAAGACGGCGCACCTGGTAGACCAGAGCCTACCGGATGCGCCGTCAGAGAGGCCCCACGATAATGTGCTGAGCTACTCCCACTCTATGAGTGTGGGCATGGATGGGATGCGCCGTCATGCGACGGCGTGACGTGGCGTCCACAACATGCACTGGGGTCTTCCTCGTTTCGCTTGGTTTGATACTCATTTGGTACTCATGACGGCCGTTATCCCAGCTTGTTCGAGTGGCTTACATGCCGGACGACAATTGTTGTCCTGTCAGTCTGTTAAGGTTGCGAATAGAACTGGC
>CACXFC010000248.1 GCA_902766835.1 uncultured Coriobacteriaceae bacterium
TGGCGGTACATCCGTGTGCGCTTTTGCAAAAGCGCACACGGATGTACCGCCAGAACCGACCCCAAGGCACGCGCATGTGCGAAAAGGAACATGTGCGGGCGCCTCCAGCAGAAGTGTCCCAGATGCGTCCGCCGACAGATGTGTGAATAAACTGCGGCGAATCTTGTATTTTTAGCCACTGCGCCACAAGATTGCATCTTGATTCAACGGCAATCGAGGGGGTGGCTCATGGCTTCCAGTCGTTTTCGCAAAAGCACGCTTGGCGACATCGTAACCATCATTGTGGGGTCAATTATCTTCGCACTTGGCCTCGATTGTTTCGAGATTCCCAATGGCATCGCGGCGGGAGGTATCTCGGGTCTGGCCACCATCTTTGCCCAGATAGCGCGTGGCTACGGAATCAACCTGCCTATTGGTATGCAGGTTCTTGCCATGAATATGCTTCTGATGATTCTGGTGGTACGCGAAGGCGGCCTGCGCTATGCGGCGCGCACATCGCTGGGAATTGTGGTCTCGTCACTGGCAACCGACTTGCTGGTGCCTTTCGTGCCCGTACTGGGCAACGGCGACCTCATCCTGTGTGCGCTTTGGGGCGGCGTGGTCTGCGGCTTTGGCCTTGGCCTGGTGTTCAGGGCTGGTGGCAACACGGGCGGCACCGACATCATCGCGCAGGTGGTCTCGCGGCGCACCTCCATCCCCATGGGCGTGGCCTCGCTCATTGCCGACATGGCGGTGGTCGTGCTGTCGGTGCCGGTCTTCGGCATCGAGAAGGCGCTCTACGCCACTATTGCCATGTATTTGGGCACACGCGTGCTCGACATGGTGCTCGACGGCTTCAACACGCAGCGCGCGGCCTACATCATCTCCGACCAGCACGAGCGTATTAAGAAGCACATCTTCTCGGACCTCGACCGCGGGTGCACGGAGCTCCTTGCACGCGGCGGGTATACCGGCAAGGAGCGGCCGGTTATCTTCGTAGTGCTCACGCGTCCCGAGATGGCGCTGCTCAGGCGCGTGGTGGCGTCGGTGGATCCGCAGGCAACCATTGTGGTGTCAAAGATCCACGAGGCCTTTGGCAACGGCTTCGAGCAGATCTAGCTCAGACGGTGGCGCTGCCCACCCTGCACGAAATAAGGCCCCGTTGCTGCCGTGGCAACAGCGGGGCCCGCTCACAAGCGGGGATGTGCCAGCCTGCTTAGCCCTTCTGCTTGAGCAGGACGCTTGCCAGCTGGGCGATGGTGGCAAAGTCGATGCCAGGCTTCTGCTGCTGGGCCTGAGGCTGAGCCTGGGTCTGCAGCTGAACGAGGGGCTGTGCCGCCTGGGCCTGGGCCTGGGCTTGGGCCTGCTGCGCTGCGTTGTTGGCGCTCAGGAACTGGCCGGCAAGAATGGCAACCTCGCCCAGGTCAAGGCCGTCAGCAAGGTTGACGGTGGGCTTGGGCTGCGCCTGCGGCTGCTGCGCGGTGGCGGCAGCGGCGCCGCCCATAAGGGTGGCGGCCAGGCTGGCCATGTTCACCAGGGTGCCCAGGTTAAGCGTGCCGGCGGGAGTGGTCTGCTGCTGCGCAACCTGCGTGGCGTGCGCGGTGTTGCCGCCGCCAAAGAGCATGCTGGCCAGCGAGTGGACGCTGTTGCCGTTCTGGCTCAGCAGCGCCGAGGCAATGTTGGCCACATCGGACATGCCCAGCTTCTGGTTGTTGGACATGGCGGCGGTGGCGGTAAGGACCTCGCTCATGTCCTTCTTCGAGATACGGGCGTCAGAGCCAACTGCCGTAGCGGTGGTGGAGTAGGGATGCTCGATGAAGCGCTTGATGAGCTCCGGATTCTGGCCCAGGTACTTGATGAGTGTCTTGGCGGTCTTCTGGATGTCCATGTTCCCTCCTTGAGGCGTATGGGCGGGATGGGCATGAAGCCTCCACCCTGCGTAAACGGTTGGAACTATGGTACACGCTGCGCAAGGTCCCCACTTCTGCATATCCACAGACGTATGGCAAACGTCCGTTGGCACCAAACCGTCTTGCACACTGCGTTAGAATATGCAAGTGGCCGTTACGAGACGCCAAGCTGGGCGCCACCCAACCATGAAAGGCATTGCTCTTGACTACTACCGACTCTCTCGCACGCACGCAGCGCATCACGCGCGTTGCCGTCATCGCGGCGCTCTACGCCTCTACCACCCTCATCTGCATGCTCTTCCTGGGCGGCCTGGCGTGGGGCCCCGTACAGTTCCGTCTCTCCGAGGCGCTGTGCGTGCTGGCACTGTTTACCCCCGACGCAATCATTGGCCTCACCCTTGGTTGCGCTATTGCCAATCTGGCCAACATCGCCCTTTCTGGCCTGGGCATGCTGGGCATGCTCGACGTGGTGTTTGGCTCGCTGGCGTCCCTTCTGGGAGCCATCGTGTGCTGGCGCCTGCGCGACCGCCCCATGGTGGCCCTGCTGGGGCCCGTGCTGGCCAACGCCCTCATCGTGCCTGCCTACCTCCCGCTGATGCTGCAGGGGCTGGGCTTCTACACCATCCCGTTCACCAGCATCTCGCTTGACGGGGCCTATCTGCCCATGTACCTGTTTGGCTTTGTGGCCACGGGCATCGGCGAGGCCGTGGTTATTTATGCGCTGGGCCTGCCCCTGGCGCGCGCTCTGGAGGCAACGCCTCTGGCGGGCGCCCTGCGCGGAAGCGCTGTCAGCGCAGCGAGGTAAGAGGACGTAGCACGTGAATCCCGTCATTGTCATACCCTCGTACTGGTCACGCACCGACGGCCTTGTGTCCGTGGGCGACGTGGGCATCTACGACCATGCCACGCCCATCTCAAAGCCGCTGCCCGAGCTTGAGACCTGCCTGCAGTCGCTGGAGCAGGTACGCGGCGTCTTGCGCGTAATTGTGCTGGTGGTGGCGCCGCCCACGCTTGCGGATTCGGCGCGGGCGCGCGTGGATGGAATCTGTCGCATGCATCCCAGCCTCAACCCGCTGGTGATTGGCCGCCGCGAGGCCCAGGAGGTCACGCGTGTGGTTGACCATGTGGCGCCGGGCCTTGAGGGCGAGCCCTGCTCGCTGCGTGGCTACGGGGCCATTCGCAACATGGGGCTTGCGGTTGCCGCGGCGCTTGGGCATGACGTGGTGGTGTTTCTGGACGACGACGAGGTGGTCCTAGACGAGGACTTCCTGATCAACGCGGTGTTTGGCATTGGCATGCAGACGCGTCAGGGCCTGCCCATTCAGGCGAAGAGCGGCTACTACCTTACCAAGGACGACTCGCCCTACGCCGACGTGAGCAACCTGCCGTGGTCGGACCGCTGGTGGCCCAAGCGCCAGGAATACAACGAGTGGATGCAAAACGCCTTGTCGGGAACGCGCATCTCGCGTTCCAACCACGTGTGTGGCGGCTGCTTCGCCGTGGGTGCCGAGGCCTTCTGTAGCGTGGCCTTCGACCCGCTCATCACGCGTGGGGAGGCCCTGGACTACCTGTTCAACCTGCGCATGAACGGCTTCGACGTCTGGTTTGACCGCGACTGGTTCGTGCGGCGCATCCCGCCCGAGATTCCCAGCCATGCCGCGCGGTTCCTGCAGAACATATATCGCTGGAACTACGAGGTGAAAAAGCTCGAGGCTTCGCGCGAGATTATCAGCCTGCGGCATGTGACGCCCGAGTCGCTCATGCCCTATCCGGGCAAGTGGATTGACGAGCAGGAGCTGCGCAAACGCATCTTCCGCACGGCCCTGGCGCGCGCCATAGCCGGGCCCGAGCGCAACGAATACCTGCAGATTCTTCTGAGGGGCCGCGGCGAGGCGGAACGCTGGGCAGCGTCGGCGGCGCGCGGCTACTTCGCCTTCCAAACCTACTGGCCGCGCATCATGGCGTCGCTGTGGGAAGACAAGGCTCTGGCCCGCGCGCTCAAGGTGCTGGGCTCGCCCAAGCAAAACCAACGCAAGGCCGCAAGGCCTGCCATCGGCAGCCTGGACGACCTGCTGCCCCAGGCCGGAGGTGAGGCGTAATGCTGGGTGGAGGCGCTGGCGCGATTGACAACTCCGAGCGGTTCTTTCATGCCGCGCTGAGTGTGATCGCGTTTCTGCTGCTGGTGATGCTGTCGTATGGCCTGATACACGGCAATCTGGTGGCTACGGTAATCGCCGGCGTGGGTATGGCAACCGTCATTACCATGGCAAGCTCCAGCCTGCTTGCCTCCGACGACCGCCGCTCGCAGGCCACCGAGCGCACCTTGCGCGTGGCCTCCGCAACCCAGTACCACATGCGTGGCGGCCTTACGGCAGAGGGGTGCCGCGCGGTCTGCCAGCTGCTGCTCCCTGAGACCGACGCCACGGCCATTGCCATGACCGACACGCACAAGACGCTTGCCTATGTGGGCGAGGGCTCCTATGGCTCGGGTGAGGGGGTGCCCAACAGCAGCCCCACGAGCGAGGTGCTGGAAAACGGCCGCATTCAGACCTTCTCCAACCTCAACGAGAACCAGTGGCGCCCTGCCGAGGGCGTGCTAGCTGGCCTGCTTGGCGAAGCGGTAAAGACCTATCCGGTGGGCATCATCGTGCCGCTGACAGTGTCGGAGCGCACCGTGGGCACCATCAAGCTCTACTACCGTGCCGGCAGCGATATCAACCGCACGCAGATGGCCATCGCGCGCGGCTTTGCCGAGTTGCTCTCGTCGCAGCTGTCGGTCTACGAGCTGGACCGCCAGGCCGAGCTGACGGCCCAGGCCGAGGTCAAGGCCCTGCAGGCGCAGATCAACCCGCACTTCCTGTTCAATACGCTCAACACTATCGCGGCCTTCACCCGCACAGACCCCATTCGCGCCCGCGACCTGCTGCGCGAGTTTGCGGTGTTCTATCGTCGCACGCTTGAGGGAACCGAGGCACCCATTCGCCTGTCCGACGAGCTGGAGCAGACCCGCCGCTACCTTACCATCGAGCGCGCCCGCTTTGGCGACGACCGCATCGTGCTGACCGAGGAGGTTGACCCGGGCTGTGGCGATGTGAAGGTGCCGGCGTTCATCGTGCAGCCCATCGTTGAGAACGCTGTGCGCCACGCCATGCGCGACGAGGGCGCCCTGCACATAGACGTGCAGGTGGCCACCGATGACGACGACGTGCTGATTGCGGTGACCGACGACGGCATTGGCATGGACGAGGAAGTGGCCGAGCGCCTGCTTGACGAAGGCGCCTCTGCCGCCGGAAGCAGTTCGAAGGGGACAGGCATTGCCCTGCGCAACGTAGCCGACCGTGTGGAGCTGTTTTACGGTGAGGGCTCGGGTGTTGAAATCATGTCTAAGGTGGGAACGGGCACCTGCGTGACGTTACGATTGGTTGGAGTTGCGCCTGATAGATTACCATCTGCTGATGACGAATCGTCCGAGCAAGAGTAATATAAAAGAGCTGTGCGAATGGCACCGCGAGGAATGTGACGAACGCCTCGATGGCGTGTATTGAAAGTGGTGGAACGATGCTTAATGCACTGATCGTAGACGACGAGGCCCCCGCCCGCTCTGAGCTGAGGTTTTTGCTCGAGGAGACCGGTCGCATCAGCCAGATTTCCGAAGCGGCCAACGCACGCGAGGCCGTCGAGAAGCTCGTGGCCAGCAAGGAAGGCACCAGCGAGCGCACCGATGTGCTGTTCATGGACATCTCTATGCCCAAGACCTCGGGCATGCAGCTTGCTGAGGCCCTGCACAAGCTGAAGAACCCGCCCGCGGTGGTGTTCGTCACGGCTTACAGCGAGTACGCCGTTGAGGCCTTTAGCGTCGACGCCGTCGACTACCTGCTGAAGCCGGTTGAGACGAGCCGCCTTGCCCGTGCGCTCGACAAGGTTGAGGCGCGCGTCAAGCCTGCGCCCTCCTCGCATTCGGGGGTCGAGCGCATTCCGGTTGAGAAGGGCGGCCGCAAGGTGCTGGTGCCCATCGACCAGATTCGCTACATCGAGGCCAAGGACGATTACTCCTGCATTTACACCGAGGGCGATCGCTACCTTTCCACTATCAGCCTGGCCAAGCTCGAGCAGAAGCTTGCTCCGCACAACTTCTTCCGCGTGCACCGCGGCTACATCGTCAACCTGGACAACGTCGAGTCGGTCGACACCATCAGCAGCGGCATTCTTCAGCTTGGCCTGAAGGGCATCGAGGAGAAGAAGATTCCCGTGTCGCGCCGCCGCGTGGTTGCCCTGAAGCGCGCGCTGGGTCTGTAGGCGCATCGCATGCGCTTTGACATTGTTTCCGACACACACGGCTACCTCTCGGACGAGCTGCTGGCAGAGCTGAGGGGTGCCGACTATATTGTGCATGCGGGCGACATCTGCTCGGATGCTAACTACCGCACGCTGCAGCGCATTGCGCCGGTATATGCATGTCTGGGCAACAACGACTGGGGAAGCGACTATGGCCCCGAGGTCAAGCGCGTCACCAAGTTCTTTGCTGCGGGGCTACGCTGGCAGGTGTGCCACTACGAGGAGCGGCTCGACCTGCTCACCTGTGACGTTGCCATTTGCGGGCATACGCATCGGCCCTTCTTTGAGCGCGATCCCAAGACACGCGTGCTGGTGATGAACCCAGGCAGCCCCACGTTTCCGCGCACAGCCAAGGGCCCCACGATTGGCCGCATCATCGCAGACAATGGCCACGTGAGCGAGGTGCGGATTATTCAGCTCAACCGGAGGTAGGTTCCGGCCGCGCGGGGCCGGGGAAGGCCTGCTGGTGCGGACCCGTCAACGAGGGGTCCGCGGATTCCGGCCCAGACCGGCTTGGGTGGGTCCCCCGTTTGGATCCGTTCAAGTTTGATGTTTGTGACATGTTGGCAATTGCCCAGCTTGACATATTTGCATAGGGCCTAACCTTTATGCCCTACGCTTCCTCTGGGAGTGGGGAGGGGGGAAGGAGTTGGGTTTATGTCAGGCAAGGAATACGGATACGCGCGCGTTTCATCGAAGGAGCAAAACCTCAACAGGCAGATTGATGCACTTACGGAGTTCGGTCTCTCGCCTAGGCGGATCTATTCCGACAAGGCAAGCGGAAAGGATTTCAACAGGCCACAATATCGTCGGCTACTGCGACGCATAGAGCATGGCGACACCATCGTCATCAAGTCAATCGATCGGCTAGGGCGCAACTACGAAGAGATCATCCAGGAATGGCGGCGCATCACTAAGACCAAGGGCGTCTATATCGTGGTGCTTGACATGCCGCTTCTTGACACGCGCGACCGCCCTGACAACGTGACGGGCGTATTTATCGCTGATATAGTCCTGCAGCTGCTTTCGTATGTTGCGCAAGTTGAGCGAGAGAACATTCGCCAGCGGCAAGCAGAGGGAATTGCGGCGGCGAAGGCGCGCGGCGTTAAGTTTGGGCGCCCCGCCATCGAACGCCCCGGCAACTTTGACGAGGTCATGGCGCTGTTTCGCCAGAAGACCATAACGCGCAAGAAGGCGAGCGAAATGCTGGGAGTCTCACCATCCACGTTCGACAAATGGCGTAGAGAGCTGAGTGTTTCTTAGAATATTCCATAATAGAATCAATGCAGCAGAGACCTGCGTCGTCACCGAGATCCCCTCCAACACTGTGGCAGCATGTGCAGCATCTTACTACGCTGTCTGGTGCAGAAAACTGCCGGGCAGTTTTCTGCACCAAGTGCCGGGGAGTTCCTCGCTCCCGCATACGGACAAAATCTTGTACGGGGTGTCTGCAGTGCTCACAATGAGGGTATAAGCATTCTTATAGGAAAGATTTGCGCCGTATCCACGGCGCCCGTACAGGGAGAATTGCCATGGCTAACGCAATCACCACCGCCGATTTCGACGCCATCATCACCGGCTCCGCAAAGCCCGTCCTCGTTGACTTCTGGGCTTCTTGGTGCGGCCCCTGCCGCGCTCTTGGTCCCGTCATCGAGCAGCTGGGCGAGGAGATGGCCGACAAGATGGACGTCTATAAGTGCAACGTCGACGACGAAGGCGAGCTCGCCCAGCGCTTCGGCATCATGTCCATCCCCACGATGATCCTCTTCAAGGGCGGCCAGGCCGCTCACACCATCGTAGGCAGCATGGCCAAGGCCGACCTCAAGGCTGAGCTTGAGGCCCACCTCTAAGCCGCTGGTCAAACGCTTGTGAGTACTACTGCTAAACACAGAAGACATGAAGCGCCCCGCGAGGGGCGCTCTCAGACTGTGGGGCCAGAAGGCTTTAGGTACTACCTCTGGTCGCGTCGTGGTGTGGTTCTGTTTGTGGTCGCCATGGTAATCTTCGTGGCTGTCTTCCAGAACATGCTTGCCGGCGACCTTCTACGCCTCGACTACTACGCCTACAACATTTTCGTGGTGCGCATGCGCCGCGCTTGGCTTACGCCCATCATGCAGTCCATCTCAGAGCTGGCGCTGCCGGTTGTGCTGATGGTCATGCTGCTGGCGGTGCAGGCCTTTGCACCCGGGCGCCGCCCGGGCCTTTTTGCCGCAATCAACCTCGTGGGCGTGCTGGTGGTCAACCAGGTCTTCAAGTTTCTGGTGCAGCGCCCGCGTCCCGAGGGCTTCCGCCTCATTGCCGAGAGCGGCTACAGCTTCCCCTCGGGCCACTCCATGATTGCCATGGGCTTCTATGGGCTTCTGGCCTGGATGGCCTGGACCTACGAGCGCGATCCGGTCGTGCGGCGCGTGAGCGTGCTGGGCTTCTCCACCGTGGTGATATTGGTGGGCATCAGCCGCATATACCTTGGGGTCCATTACGCCTCCGACGTCATTGCCGGGTTCTGCCTTTCGCTGGCGTGGCTGGCGCTGTACACCACCATGGTGGGACCCATCCTGCTGCCCGAGAAGAAGACCAATCTTGGGGCGGACCAAACCTCATTAATGGGAAAGCTCGAAGAGTAGGCGCGGAAGCGCGGCAAGCACACGAACGGGGGCACCATGGGGCCAAGCAGAGAGGCGCGACGCGAGCGGTACCTGGCAAAGGCACGCGCTGAGCTTGACGGCCTTGTGGTTCGCGGTGTTGTTGTGACGGGCAATGCCTTCTCGTCGGTGTTGCTGCTGAAGGGGCTGCCCACAGCCGAGGAGGCGTCGGGCGCTACCTTGCTTGCGGGCAAGGACGGCGAGGCCCTGCGCGCGGCGCTGCAGGCGCTGGGATACGCGCCGCAGGACTGGGCTGGACTTGCCACGTGGAACAACCAGAACGAGCCCCTTGAGCCCGAGCTTCTGCGCGAGGCAATCTGCGCGCTCGATCCGGCTACGCTCATAGCTTGCGACGAGGAGGCGGCGGGCGCCCTGCGAGAGGCCTATGCCAGCGACCTCTTCCTGTTGCAGAGCTTTGAAGAGGCCATGCTTACCGCAGGAACGCTGGCGCAGGTGGCCGGCATGCGTGTCATGAACCTCGGCGGATTTGCCGCTGCCCTAGGCGACAAGGCCGAAAAACAGGTGATGTGGCGCCGTCTCAAGCAGCTGCCACCCCTAGGCGAGCCGTACTAACGAAATAACTAAGGCAATTAAGGGACACGCCCTTTTTTGCCCCGCGGGGCAAAAAAGGGCGTGTCCCTTAATTGCCCCAATGAAATCGCACGTACGCACCTCGCCTCAGACCCATTTCACATACCCCTTAGCGGATAGCTCTGCGCAGCTCGCCGCAACCTTGCCATTCGGGCAGGATGCGTGCGCTATCCTAACACCAACTATGTCCACATACCGCCAAAGGACAAGGAGCCCGCTATGGCAAATGTTGTTGCACCGGTTGATATCACCGCGACCCCCGAGTGGAAGGCACTGCAAGATCATTTTGACGCGCTGCAGGCAGAGGGCATCAGCCTGAAGGATTGGTTTGCCGCCGATCCCGAGCGCGTTGCCAAGCTCACGTTTGAGACCTCCGATCTCCACTTCGACCTCTCCAAGAACCTTGTGACCGACGAGACCGTCAAGCTCCTGCTTGACCTCTGCCGCGCCGCGGGCGTTGAGGAGCGTCGCGATGCGATGTTTGCCGGCGAGCATATCAACACCACCGAGGATCGCGCCGTCTTCCATACGGGCCTCCGTCGTCCGAAGTCTGACATCGGCAAGTTCATCGTCGACGGCGCCGACGCCGTGGCCGACGTCCACGAGGTGCTCGACAAGATGTATGCCTTTGCCGAGCGCGTGCGCTCCGGCGAGTGGAAGGGCGTCACCGGCAAGCCCATCGAGAACGTCGTGTCCATTGGCATCGGTGGTTCCGACCTTGGCCCGGTCATGATCTACGAGGCCCTGAAGGCCAACATCTCCGGTCCTGCTTGCCGCTTCGTCTCCAACATCGATCCCAACGACATTGCCGAGAAGGTCAAGGGCCTCGACCCCGAGACCACGCTGATGATCGTCGTCTCCAAGACCTTCACCACGCTCGAGACCATCACCAACGCCAAGATGGCGCGCTGGTGGCTGCTTGACGCCCTGCGCAAGGCTGGCGCCATCGACGACTCCGCCGAGAAGGAAGCCGAGGCCATTGCCAAGCACTTCGTGGCCGTCTCCACCAACCTCGAGCTGGTGGCCGACTTTGGCATCGACCCGGTTAACGCCTTTGGCTTCTGGAGCTGGGTTGGCGGCCGTTACTCCGTCGACTCCGCCGTGGGCCTGGCCCTCATCCTGGCCTATGGCAAGGAGACCTTCGAGGAGCTGCTGGCTGGCTTCCACGACATGGACCTCTACTTCCAGCAGACCCCGCTTGAGAGCAACGTCGTTGCCCTCATGGCTATGACCAACATCTGGTACAACAACTTCTTCGGCTACGAGACCCACGCCGTGCTGCCGTACAACCAGTACCTGCATCGCTTTGCCGCATACCTGCAGCAGCTGACGATGGAGTCCAACGGTAAGAGCGTCCGCTGGGACGGCAGCCCCGTTACCTGCGGCACCGGCGAGATCTTCTGGGGCGAGCCGGGCACCAACGGCCAGCATGCCTTCTACCAGCTGATTCACCAGGGCACCAAGCCGGTTCCGGCCGACTTCATCGCCTTTGCCAACAGCTCCAACCCCATTCAGTGCGAGGGTCAGGACGTCCACGAGCTGTTCCTGGGCAACTTCCTTGCGCAGACCAAGGCACTCGCCTTTGGCAAGACGGCCGATGAGGTGCGCGCCGAGGGCACGCCCGAGTGGATCGTGCCGGCTCGCTGCTTCACGGGCAACCGTCCCACCACTAGCATCTTTGGTGTCGAGCTCAACGCCCACAGCCTGGGCGAGCTGATTGCCCTGTACGAGCACATCACCTTCGTCGAGGGTGTTGTGTGGGGCATCGACTCCTTCGACCAGTGGGGTGTTGAGCTGGGCAAGCAGCTTGCCAAGCAGATTACCCCGGCCCTGCACGACGACGAGGCCCTGGCCAGCCAGGACGCCTCCACCAAGGCCCTCATCGAGTACTACCGCAAGAACCGCAAGTAAGACTGGCGCATAGCTGGCAGTGTGCCCCCGCCCCAGGTGGGGGCACACTGCTATGCTAGGTTTGAGGCAACTAAGGGACACGCCCTTTTTTGCCCCGTGGGGCAAAAAAGGGCGTGTCCCTTAGTTGCCCATGCTGGCCATCGCGCGAAGGTTGGGAGACGCACGTGGGTAAGGTTTCGAGCAGGCAGATGGTGCACGTGTGGCGCAGGCTGCGGCAGCACGCGCGCAAGGTGGCTGTGGTTGCTGCGACGCTGGCGCTTGCGTGGGCTCCGATTCCTGCCGAGGCATGCACGGGCATCTACTTTGGGTCCGACACCACGGCCTCGGGCGATGTCATCTATGGGCGCAGCGAGGACATTGGCACGCGCTACCCCAAGCAGTTTGGCATTGCGCCGGCCACCTCGGGAAAGACCTACTGGAGCGGCGAAAACGGCCCGCAGCAGGACCCGAGCATCAACTTCACGCGCACTTCTGCCGGCCCAACCTATCGCTACACCTTCGTGCGCGACCTTCCCGCTTTCTGGCAGGGCGCGCCTGAGCCCTACGCTGAGGCGGGCGTCAACGAGTGCGGCGTGAGCGTGGATGCCACGGTGGGCATGGACTGCAACGAAGCCGTGGCGGCGGTTGACCCGCTGGTTGCCACGGGCCTGGGCGAGTACTGCGTGACCGACGTTGTGCTTTCCGAGGCATCGAGTGCGCGTGAGGGCGTAGAGCTGCTGGGCTCGATCGTCGATGCGCAGGGTTCGCAGAGCTGCAATCACCTTTGGATTGCCGATGCGGGCGAGACGTGGACCTTCCACCAGCTTTCGGGCCACCAGTGGATTGCGCTGCGTGCCACGGCAAACGAGGTCTCCGTCGACCCGAACATGGGGAGCCTCCGCTTTGTGGCGGATCTGTCCGACGGAACAACCTGCCTGCACTCGCAAGGCATCGAGATGGTGGCGCAGGACGCAGGCACGGCGGTCTACGACGAGGCTGGCCGCTTCGACGTGGCTCAGAGCTATGGCGTCTCCGTTGAAGGCGAAGGCCCGTCGAGCCTGACGCGCTATGTGCAGGGACACCTCTTCTTGGGCGCTACGCTTGCCGAGGGTACTAGCTACGAGCTGGACGAGACCGGAGCCGTGCGTTCGGTGGCAAACCCCCAGCTCTTTGTGGCACCGGCGCGCAGGGGCTATGAGCTGCTGGATGCGATGCGCCTGCTTGCCACGCGCGGCGAGGGAACGCCGCTTGACGGCAATGTCAACGGTACCCTGCGATCCGTGGGCAGCGAGCGCACCGCCGAATGCCACCTGTTCCAAATCCACCGGGGCATGGCGCCACAGATTGCCACCATCGAGTGGCTGGCGCTTTCGCCGGGCGAGTTCACGCTGTATATCCCCAGCTACGCGGCCCTACTGACCGAGGTGGATCCAGGACTGTACCCCAGCGAGGAAGGCTTCGACCTGCAGCACACGTCGTATGTGGCTGCGGCTGCCTCGGGCGAGGAGCAGGCACTTGAGGTCAACAACAACAGGGCGCTCAACCAGGCGCTCATGGACATCTACACGCTGGCCGCCGCGCACAGGCCGCAGGCGGGGGCGGGTGTGCATGCCTATCTTGATGCGGTGCAGCTGGAGCTGATTGCGCAACAGGCGCAGGTAGACCGGCTGATGCGGGCCGCCGTGAGCGACGAGGCGCGCATGGAGCTGGCAAACGCCGCCCACGCAGCCATGTCGCGGCAGGCCTACGAGCGCGCCTCCGGGCTGCTGGACGAGCTCCGCGCGTACGTGCAGGCGGGGGATTTTGGCCAGCCGTTTGCGGCGTCGGGCCTTGGGGCTGACGGACAGCTTGCAGAGCCGCTGACCGTGGTGGATGAGCTGCAGGTTGGTAGCGACGCTGCGGAGGCGACGCAGGCTCAGCCGCAGGTGGATGGCCTGTACGTGGTGAAGCTCGTGCTCTGCGGCGTGGGCACTGTGGCCCTGGTGGCACTGGCTCTCGCCCTCCACAAAGCCCGCAAATAGCAAGCTTAAGAAGCAGCGAGGTCCCGCGGTTCCCGCACATGCGCGTGCCTTGGGGTCGGTTCTCGCGGCACATCCGTGTGCGTTTTTGCAAAAACGCACACGGATGTGCCGCGAGAACCGACCCCA
>CACXFC010000249.1 GCA_902766835.1 uncultured Coriobacteriaceae bacterium
CACGCCCTTTTTTGCCCCGCGGGGCAAAAAAGGGCGTGTCCCTTAATTGCCCACTGAGTTAGCCGACGTATGGTGGCTAGCCCAGCACGCGGGCGAGATAGCGTGCCACGCCGCCGTCCTTTGCGGGAGGGGCGATGTGGTCTGCCAGCGCCTTTACCTGCGGCTCGCCATTTTCCATGACCACTCCGTCGCCGGCTGCCTCGATCATGGTCACGTCGTTGTTGTTGTCACCAAAGGCGGCCACATCCGCAACGTCCCAGCCCATGTGCGCACACAGCCACACAAGCGCGGAGCCCTTGGTCGCGTCGCGGTGCATCGTCTCGTAGTTCGCCGCGCTCGTCTGCACGTAGTAGAGCTCGCGCTGCCGTCCGATGGCCGCCCGGCAGGCCGCGCCGCCCGCCTCGTCCACAAAGAAGATGCTCAGCTTGGTGATGGGCCCCACGTGCGGCAGCAGCTCGGGAAGGGTTCCCTCGTAGGGCGTGCGGCCCGCCTTCAGGTAGCCGCGCAGGCCCTCCGGCACGTCGATGACATCGAACAGGTGGAAGCGGGCACCCTCGGAATAGGCCTTCCCATCGGCAAAGGCGTCGATGATCACCGGCCAGGGAGCAAGCTCGTCGTAGAGCCCCAGAATCTGGACCGGCTCCATGCTCACCACGCGCAGGTCCGCCCCTACGTCGAGGTCGTGCACGATGCCGCCGTTGCTTGCCACCACATGATGCACGCAGCGGTGCTCCAGCATCTGGCGCGGAACCCCGCCCACGTGCCGGCCCGTGCAGGGAACCAGCTCAATCCCCCGCCGGTCAAGCTCATCCATAAGGGCGAGGTTTTCCGCGGGTATCGACTTGTCGGGCGCGAGGAAGGTGTCGTCTAGGTCGACGAAGACGGCGCGTAGCACGCCCCTCACCCAACCCTGGGGCCGCGCGCAAACCAGAGAAGCTGTGCCTTGGCCAGGCTGCCAGGCACGTCGAAGCAGGCCACGCTGCCCTTGGTAAACGACATCATGCGCTTGGCAAAGTCGGAGGCGACCTCCTCCATGAAGGGGATGTGCCCCACTGCCACAACCACCCCTTCGGCGGCGCACAGCTCGCCGTAGAAGAAGTCGTAGTCCTGCGCGTAGAGCGACTTGTGGAACTCGATGGCATCATGGGGAATGCCCAGGGCGTCGCAGGCCACCTCAGCCGTCTGGCGCGCACGCACCGCCTCGCTCGACCACACCTGAATGTCCGCGAGGTCGTCCTTGAGCGGCTCGAGGATGGCGGGATAGTCCTCCTGCAGGGCCTTAAGCCCGCGGGCCGTGAGCCTGCGCTCGGCGTCGGTCTCGCCCAAGCGGCGGTTTTCGGCATCTCCGTGGCGAATGAGGACAAGCTTGCGAATCATTGGCGGCTCCCTCCGTAGTAGTGTGTCCGCCTCTATCCTAGCGCCTTTCTTCCGCCGCCGTGCCGGTGCGGGAAAACTGGGGCACGCCCCTTCCCGCACATGTGTGGGAAAGGACGTGCCCCCAGCGTGTGTACTAGCTTCCCTAGAGGAAGCGGTAGCTTACGGTTCTCAGGCCCCAGTCGTCAGCGCTGCCAAAGCCAAAGGCGCGGAAGATTGCCGGGGTGAGGTCGAGTCCGCGCGAGCCGCCGCCCATGTAGCCGCAGTCCGTCACCGTTGCCACGACCGACATCCCGTTGTAGGAGATCTCGATCTTGCTTCCGTAAAAGCGCGACGGGCTCATGGACATGGGCATGGCAACCGTGGGCACCGACTCGTCGAGCGGAATGCCCGATGCCGTGGCGGTGGATCCGGGAGGGTCGTTATCGGCAATCGTGTATGCCGAGGCGATGCAGGTAATCCAGCCATCGCCGGTTTGGGTGGCCTTCACATCGCCCGCGGCGGCCGCGGCCTTGAGCGCCTCCTGGCGGGCACGCTCCTGCGCCTCGCGCGCAGCCTGCTCCTCAGCCGCCTTGCGCGCCGCCTCCTCGGCAGCCCTGCGCGCGGCCTCGCGCTCCTCTTCCTCCAGCTGGTCGGCCTTTGCGGCAAGGTCGGAGGCCTTCTGGTCGAGCTCGGCCCGCTTGGCCGAGAGCGTCTCGAGCTCGGCGGCCTGCTGGTCCTTGACCGCACCGATGTCAGCCATGCGCTGCTCGAGCGCGGCCTTGTCCGTCTTGAGGCGCTCGATGCAGTCGGCCTGCCAGTCGCTCACCTTCTGCGCGTAGTAGACCTGCGAGATGAGCTCGTCCATCGACTCGCTGGAAAGCAGAAGCGCCAGCGTGCGCCCGTCCGCGCCCATCTTGTAGGAATCGGAGACGATCTCGGCCAGACGGTTGCGGTCACCGATGAGCTGGCTCTGGAGCTGGATGCTCTCCTCGGCCATGGAATCGATCTGACCCTGAAGCTCGGCCACGCGGGCCTCGCCTTCGGAAATCTGCCATGAAAGCTCGTCGAGCTCAGACTGAACGCCGGCAACTTCGGCGCGCACCTCTTCCGAGGTCTCGGCGAGGGCGGGCATCGGGGCAAGGGCAAGTGCCGCGCAGGTAGCGAGCGTCACCACACCCATCTCTCGAAACTTCATGTAATCCCTTCCTCGCGGTGGCAGATACGTGCGCACAAAACGCCCACCTACTTTACCATGAGGGGCCTTTGTGCAAGAAACCCAATGTCTGCATCGTGTGAAAACAGCAGGTAGAAGGGCTGGGCGCTCCTAGTGGCCACAGGGCGGACAACCACGTGCGCCCACACGGGCAGCGCATCTTGCGCCACGCCACGCCCCAAAGTGTCCGGCGCATGCGCTATTCTGTTTCGGCACGCCGTGCGCCTCGCACGGGCAAGACATTCGGTTCTGGCGGTGACCATGCTCAAGGTACGCAACGCAATTCTTCACGTCTTCGACTTCGAGACCGGAGGGACCTACCTCTCCGACAGGGAGCTCGACCTCAGCGAGCGGCCCACGCGCTCGTATGTCCAACGTCACCTGCGCAAGGTCTCGACCAGCCCCGAGAGCCGTCACGGCGAGTTCTGCGAGGGAAGCAGCTTTGCCGAGAAGATCTCCGACTACTTTGCCGGACGCGAGGAGTTTGTCGCGCTGAGCCAGGAGATTGGCATCTACTTCTGGGAGGAGCTGCGCAAGAGCGACGACCCGGGCCAGTGCGACGTGCTGGTGGCCGACTTCGAGGATACCGACGCCGTTGCCGGCAAGGCGAAGGCGGCCGACACCGTGGTGGGCGCCGCAATTGCCAAGGCCATCGAGGAGGACGCCTACGACGCGCCTCCCACCAGGCGTTTTGCCGTCATCCTGCTGCCGCGCAAGCAGGCCTTCGTGCACGACCTGCGCAGCGTGGACGGCCAGAGCGCCAACGACGTGGTGCGCACCGACGCGGCGCTGCCCAACCCCACCCAGAAGGTGGAGTCGTACCTGCTCGTCGATGCCGACACGCTTGCCATCGACTTCTGCGACCGCGCCCGCTCCATTGCCGGCCGCGATTCCTTCATCATCCCTGACGGCCTGCTGCAGTGCACCACGCAGGCCTCGAGCCGCGAGGTCATCAGCAGCGTCACCAAGATCGTAGAGGACGTTGCCGAGGAGTTTGGCGTCACGCCGGCGCTGGCTGTCTCGGAGGCCAAGGCCTACGTGGCCGAGCGCGCCGAGATGGGCGAGGTGGTGATGCCCCAGGAGGTTGGCGAGAAGGTCTTTGAGGACGCCCCGCAGATGCGCGAGAGCTTCGAGCGCAAGGCCCGCGAGGAGAACCTCCCCGAGGAGGTGCCCGTGCGCCGTGGCGCAGCCAACCGCATGACCAAGAACCACCACATCAAGACCGACACGGGCATCGAGATTACGTTCCCCTCCGAGTATGCCCGCAAGCCCGAGCTCATCTCGTTCGAGCGCGATGCCGACGGCACGATGCGCATCATCCTCAAGGGCATCGCCCACATCGAGAACCGCTAGCCGGCGCCAGCCCGGCCGCTACCGTCAGCCGCGGCAGCCGCTAGTAGCGGTTGTGCACGTCCTCGGCAAAGCCCCGCAGGTCCGCAAGCTCGAACACCGTCCCGTCATCGAGGATCACCTCGCCGGTGAAGGTGCCAAACACCTGATGCTGGTCGCTGATCAGCAGATGTGCGATGTCAATGAGGTCCGAGCGGTCGATCTGCGGCCTGAAGGTGAGGCGCAGCCTGCCCTCGGAGTCGTCGATGCTCCAGGGGTCGAGGTAGCGCGGCTTGCCGTCCGAGCCCACCGGGATGTTGAAGCGCACCCTCCCCAACTTGTGGGCCACCCCGTCGACGAAGAACATGTTCTCGCTTGCCGCCGAGGTGTCGCCAAAGCCGTAGCCAAGGTTGAACCCCACCACGTGACCCTGCTGGATGCCCTGCGCGGCGCTCCAATACCAGGTGTTGTCATAGGTCCACACGCCACGACCCCAATCGAGCAGGCCAAACGACGCTCCCTCGACAAACTCGTGGACCTCGGCGCCGCGCCTGAAGCCACCCCGGGCACGCATGCCCACGATTTTGCGGTTGTAGTAGAAGGCCGTGTCGTTGTGCGGCCAGGGAGTGACAATGACCATGGAGTCGCGCGGCTCGTCGCTCAGCAGCACCTCCGCCTCAAAGTCCTCGCCCTTGCTGAAGTCGCGCAGCGCGAACGAGAGCCGGCGCCCCGCCGGGGTATGGGCGAAGTTCACCGTGCAGCGCTTGTTCTGCCACGCGATGTCACCCTCGTCGGAGCTTGCGGGCAGCCCCATCGAGCCCATGGGCGCCAACACCAGCTCGCTGGCCGTGGTGGCGCTTTGCGCCGCAAAGTCAATGATGGCCGCCGACACCAGGCCGATGTAGCCCAGGTCCGAGAACGTGAGGGCGATGGCGTACTCGTCGTCCTGTACCAGGTAGTAGTCCCAGTCCTTGATGCGCCAGGCTGGCGCGGCAATGCGGTCGTGGGAATAGTCGAACGGAGGCCGCAGGGCATAGCCAGGCTCGCGAAGCCTCCCATACTCGTCGAGCAAAGGACCGGACCCCTTGATGAGATGCTCTCGCATGGCTGCCTCCTCACAAAGCGGCAGCCTGCCACGGCAATCGTCCGCTGCAGGCTGCCCCGTTTGGCACGTTACCCGTAACTAGCGCCTACGATAGGCCATGAGCACGTCGCGCAGCTCCTCGGCTCCGTCAATGTAGGCTTGGAGGGCGTGCTCGGCGTCTTGACCATGAAAGAGCTTGCAGAGCCCACACTGGTCGCAGTCTGCGATGCAGCGGTAGCGCTCGCGCACGTAGGCCAGGCGCTCCTCGCGCGTGGACGTGCTGACAGAAGGTGCCATCACGCCTCCCCTTCCTGGCGAGCGGCCTCGGGCTTTGCCGGCAGGCGCCCCGCCTTGCGAAGCGCCTCGCGCAAGATCCACTCCACCTGCCCGTTTGCGCTGCGCATGTCGTCGGCGGCCCATCGCTCGATGGCCTCCCAGACCGCCGGGTCTATGCGCAGGGGATATTGCTTGCGCTTAGCCATGGGAGCCTCAATTGTAGAGGGTACCGGTGTTGAGGACGGGCTGGGCCTCGCTCTCGCCGCAGAGCACCACCATGAGGTTGGTTGCCATGGCCGCCTTGCGCTCGTCGTCCAGCTCGATGTTGCCACCCTGCGCCAGCTGCTCGACTGCCATGTCGACCATGCTCACCGCGCCTTCCACGATCTTCTTGCGGGCCGCGATAATGGCCTCAGCCTGCTGACGGCGCAGCATGGCCTGGGCGATTTCGGGCGCATAGGCCAGGTGGGTCAGGCGCGAGTCGATGACGTCGATGCCCGCCATCTCGAGCCTGCGATCGAGCTCTTCCATCAGCGTCCGCGAGACCTCTTCGATGTTGGTGCGCAGCGTGATGGCGTTTGCGGTGGCGTCGTCGTCCTCCATGTGGTCATAGGCATAGACGCTGGCCACGTGGCGCAGGGCAGTTTCGGTGACGGTGTAGACGAAGCTCTCGTAGTCGTCCACGTCGAAGATGGCCTTGGCCGTGTCGACCACACGCCACACCACAACGGTGGCAATCTCGATGGGGTTGCCCATCTTGTCGTTGACCTTGATGCGCTCGCCATTGTAGGTGCGGGCGCGGATGGAGATCTTCGAACCGTGATGATGACCGGCCATGAGGAGCTTGCTGCCCTTTTCGTCCTTCTCGGTGCTGGGGCCCTCGGCCGCGCTGGTCATGCCAAGGTTGCGGGCATAGAACGGGTTGGCCCAGCGGAAGCCCTCGTCACGCACGGTGCCCACGTACTTGCCGAACAGTACGCAGACGCGCGCCTGGCCAGGCTGCAGGGTGAAGAATCCGCAGCTGCAGATGATGCATGCGATGAACAGGAAGCATGACAGCAGCAGGAGGGCAAGGAAGCTCAGGCCCGACATGCGCCCGCTATCCACGTTTATGATGGCCATGATGAGGAGCACGTTGCTCACCAGGTACCCGGCTATCACCGCGGCAAGCATTGCCCAACCACTAGCGGCATGGATCTTCTTTTCGACGCTCATTGACATTCCTTTCCAGGCGAGGGGCTGCCCTCCCCCATGGAGGCGCTGCCCTCGTAATCGGCGCCGACCGATTGAGGTCATTGTGATATCACATTGATTCCCTGTCAACCCATGTGAATCGGGGACAGTCCTCGTTTCTATGTGAATCGGGGACGGACGATCGCGTCGTAAATGTTGGTGTAAGCCCGGGAACGGCCCCTTTGTAAGGAGAACGGCCATTGCCTAGAATTTGAAATCGCGACAA
>CACXFC010000250.1 GCA_902766835.1 uncultured Coriobacteriaceae bacterium
CAGCTCCGTGAAGACGTGCTTCACGATGCGGTCCTCGAGCGAGTGGTAGCTGATCACGCAGATCCTGCCACCGGGGTTGGCCCAGCGCACGGCGGCGCGCAGGCCTCGCTCAAGTACGTCAAGCTCGTGGTTCACCTCAATGCGCAGGGCCTGGAAGGTCTTGCGCGCGGGGTGTCCCCCGTGGCGGCGCTCTGCGGCAGGAATGCCTGCCTTGATGGCCTCCACCAGCTGCAGCGTGGTGTCGATCGGCGCCTTCTCGCGCCGGCGCACCACCTGACGGGCAATGCGCTGGGCGTGCTTCTCATCCCCGTATATGCGCAGGATCCGGGTGAGGTCGGATTCGTTGTAGTGGTTTATGACCTCGTGTGCGGTTAGGGTGTTGTTCCCCGGATCCATCCGCATGTCTAGAAAGGCGTCCTCGTGGTACGAGAAGCCTCTTTCGGGAATGTCAAGCTGAGGCGACGAGACGCCCAGGTCAAACAGGAAGCAATCGATACCAGGGACCTCTGCCTGCACGAGCAGCTCGTCAAGGTCGCCGAAGTTTCCCTTGAGGAAGCGGTGCTCTGCGCCGGGAACCTCGCGCGCGAAGCGCTCGGTGGCCGCGGCAAGGGCCATGTCGTCCTGGTCGATCCCTATCGAAAGACCGTCGGGTGCCACGCGCTTTGCGAGTTCCACCGAGTGGCCTGCCCCTCCCAGGGTGGCATCACACACCACCTCACCGGGCTTTGGGTCGAGCCAGCTGAGGACCTCGCTGAG
The DNA here is from genome assembly GCA_902766835.1 of uncultured Coriobacteriaceae bacterium. Taxonomy (GTDB): domain Bacteria; phylum Actinomycetota; class Coriobacteriia; order Coriobacteriales; family Atopobiaceae; genus UBA1367. The sequence goes on from CACXFC010000250.1 coordinate 757, forward strand.
CATGACGGGTACGTGCCGATATTCGTCTGTCAAGCTCTTCGCCCCCTACTCCACGTCGAAGAAGTCGAATGGATCTTCCTCAGCGTCCTGTTCGGCCAACCACTTGTCGGCGTCCCAGATCTCGAAGCGGTCACCGTTGCCGATGACCATCACGTCGCCCACGATCCCAAGCTGGACCCTGCGCGTCGGCTGTCCGGGCCTCAGCGACTCGTCGACGGCATCGAGCTTGCCCAATGCCAGGCGACCCGCCGAATCGAGGGTGAGCTCGACGGCACTCCCGCGAAGACGCCGCATCAACTTGCGATCGGCGACGCTGCGGTCGTCGTACTTCTTGCCGTCGTGCTCGAAGAGACTGAGAACCCACTCTTCGAACGCCTCGGGGGCGAACCCGTACAGGCACTCTTTCTTGAAGGGGACAAGAACGACACGGTTGGTGCCGATGCTCTTGCGAATGTCAGAGGGAAGGGTGCAACGGAGCTTGGCGTCAATCGTGCAGCGCCGTGTTCCGTACATCGCCTCCTCCGTTCTTCGCGATTGGCCCCTTCTTGATCGAGTACGAGTGAGATACTACCGCAAAACCATGGGATGGTACGGGAAAATGCGACACTTTGCCCCCCAACGGGATAAATTTTTGTGGGTGGCAGCGTTCTTGCTCAAGATGTTGTGCGAACGCTCGTTTGCCACCCAAGAGCGTTCGAAAAAGAGCCGATTTGAGCGAACATATTGTGTTGATACTGTGATTGCGCAGACACATGCCTGCAACAGGCTTCTTACCTGCGGTTTTACAGCGCTGACAAGCCAAGAGCAGCATGCCAACAGGCATTTTTCCAGCGGGTGTGTCAGGGGGACGGAGGGGCAATTAAGGGACACGCCCTTTTTTGCCCCGCGGGGCAAAAAAGGGCGTGTCCCTTAATTGCCCCCAAGCCAGCCATGGCGTTAACGTCTGCGTGCGCGAGGATGGGCCTCAAGGTAGACCATGCGGATGTGCGTGCGGTCGACATGGGTGTAGAGCTGGGTGGTGGCTATGCTCGCGTGTCCCAGCAGCTCCTGCACCACGCGCAGGTCGGCTCCACCCTCCAGCATGTGCGTAGCAAAGCTGTGCCGCAGCGTGTGCGGGTGCAGCCCCTCGCGCCCGGCGTAGATGCGCCCGTACTTCTCGCAGATTGCGTGCACCGACTGGCGCGAGATGCGCCCGCCGCGCGCGTTGAGAAACACCGCCGAAGTTGGCTTTGCCCCCACAAGCGTGGGCCGCCACTGCTCCAGATACTCCCCCATCGCACGCGCCGCCGACCCCATGATGGGAACAATCCGCTCTTTGGACCCCTTTCCCAGCACCCGCACGATCTCTTCGTCGAGCATCACCTCGCGCAGGTCGAGCCCACAGAGCTCGCTCACGCGCAGGCCGCAGCCGTAGAGCACCTCAAGGATGGTGCGGTCGCGCTGCAGCGAGGCGCGCGCCACCGCATTGCGGCGCGGCCCCTTGGCGGGGCTGTCCACGTAGGCGAAGTTCGCCTCGTCCAGCATGGCCGCCACCTGCTCGCGCGAGAGCACGTCGGGCAGGCGCGCCGGCTTCTTGGGAAGCGGCAGGTCGGCGGTGGGATGTTCCTCGCAGATCCGCTCCACCACCATGAAGCGATGGAATCCCTTGCAAGTCGAGACCGCTCGCTCCACCGAGGTCGGCGCCAGGCCCACGTCCTGCAGGGCGCTCACGTACTCGATGACCGCCTCGCGCGTGACCTGCTGGGGCTGCTCTATCCCCCGCCCCGCCAGATAGTCGATGTAACGGCGCAGGTCGCGCCCATAGCTCTCGATGGTGTTGGGCGACGCGCCTCGCTCGATGGCAAGGTAGTCAAGGTATTCGTCGAGCGCGCGCTCCAGGTTCACCGGCATCCTCCCTCATGCAGCAGCCCGCGCCGCCAGTAGCTGGCAACGCGGGCTTCAACGTAGCACAAGTGGGGGCTCGCCGTTCGGGCAGGCTGGCGTCAGCCCTCCGGAATCACCGGCACGCCCACCACGGAGAGCTCGCGGCGGTCCACGCCCTCATGGTGCGCGATGGCCGCGCGCACGAACTCGCGGAACAGCGGGCAGGGCACGTTCGGACGGCTCTTGAACTCGGGGTGCGCCTGGCTGGCCACAAACCACGGGTGCACATCCTCGGGCAGTTCGATCATCTCTACCAGACGCTCGTCGGGCGAAAGTCCGCTGATCACCAGGCCTGCCGCCCGCAGCTGCTCGCGGTAGGCGTTGTTCACCTCAAAGCGATGGCGGTGCCGCTCGTACACCAGCTCCTCGCCGTAGGCCTCGCGCGCCAGCGTGCCCGGCGCCACCTTGCAGGGGTAGGCGCCCAGACGCATGGTGCCGCCCTTGTCATCGATGCCCTCCTGGTCGGGCATGATGTCGATCACCGGGTGGGGGCACTTGTGCTCGGGCGTGTCGAACTCGGTTGAGTTGGCCCCGGCAAGCCCGCACACGTTGCGCGCGAACTCGGCCACCGCCACCTGCAGGCCCAGGCAGACGCCCAGGTAGGGAATGCGCTGGGTGCGGGCCTTGTGCGCTGCGCAGATCTTGCCCTCCACGCCGCGCTGGCCAAAGCCGCCCGGAACCAGGATGCCGTCGTATCCGGCCAGCACCTCGTTCACGTTGCCCTCGTCCACCTCGTCGCCGTTGACCAGCGTGATCTCCACATGGCGGCCGTAGTAGACGCCCGAATGGTGCAGTGCCTCGATGACGGAGAGGTAGGCGTCGGGAAGGGCGGTGTACTTGCCCACCACCGCGATGCGCGTGGCGTCGGGCAGGGCGTTGGCCTCGTGCATGGCTTCGGTGAACGAGTACCAGCTGCTCATGTCGCGCTCGGCCGCCTGTATGCCCAGCAGCTCGCAGACCTTGGTGTCAAAGTCCTGCTCGGCCAGGTGCGCCGGCACGTCGTAGATGGAGGAGCAGTCGGAGTTCTCGAAGACGCAGCTCTCGTCCACGTCGCAGAAGCTGGCGATCTTCGCGCGCACGGAGGCGTCCACCTCGTGGTCGGAGCGGCAGACGATGAGGTCGGGCTGGATGCCCATGGAGCGCAGCTCCTTCACGGAGTGCTGAGTGGGCTTGGTCTTGATCTCGTGGGCGGCAGCGATGTAGGGCACCAGGCTCACGTGGATGACCAGCGTCTCGCCCGCCCCCTTCTCGCGGCGGAACTGGCGCATGGCCTCAATGAAGGGCTGGCCCTCGATGTCGCCGATGGTGCCGCCCAGCTCAGTGATGACCACATCTGCCGAGGTCATCTCCTCGATGCGGCGGAAGCGATCCTTGATCTCGTTGGTGACATGCGGGATGACCTGCACCGTGCCGCCCAAAAAGTCACCGCGGCGCTCGCGCGCAATCAGGCTCTGGTAGATGAGGCCCGTGGTGAAGTTGGACTCGCGCGTGAGGTTCTCGTTCACGAAGCGCTCGTAATGACCGAGGTCGAGGTCGGTCTCCTTGCCGTCCTCGGTGACGAACACCTCGCCGTGCTGGAACGGGCTCATGGTTCCCGGGTCCACGTTCAGGTACGGGTCGGCCTTTTGCATCATGACCTTCAGGCCGCGGGACTTGAGTAGACGGGCGAGCGAGGCAGCCGTGATGCCCTTGCCCAGGGCCGATACGACGCCGCCGGTTACGAATATGTGCTTGGTCATGAGAGCCTCCCGTAGACGCGAATCGCTTCCTACGGGACTTCATGATACGACGGCGCGCGGGGCGCCGTCGCAACTGGTTACGCAATGGAAAGGTTGGGCGAACAAGACGTCGCCAACGCGCGCGCTGGGGGGCAACTAAGGGACACGCCCTTTTTTGCCCCGCGGGGCAAAAAAGGGCGTGTCCCTTAGTTGCCCCTCGTATGCCTCTGCCTCACTATGCGAAGTGCTTCGGTTTGGACGTAAGCTCTGGCTTTGGCGCTTCCTCCAGGCGCGGAGCGTCAAGATCTGCCCAGAGGTCCTTGCCCTGTATGCCCTTGACCTTGACAAACACGAGGATTCCCACCGCCAGCACCGCAAGCAGCGTGCACGCTCCCACAGAGCCCTCCACGCCAAAAATCGGGTCGAAGAACGGGCCCGCGTGCGAGTCGGTGAGCGTGAACAGCGAATACATGCCCGGCTGCCCGCTGTTGGGGCAACCGAAGATGATGTTTTGCGTGTAGTTCCAGGTGGTATGGAAGAAGATGGCAATCCAGAGGCCATCGAAGTAGTGCACGAACAGCGAGAAGATGAAGCCAATGAGGAAGATCTGGGTCACCGCAAATGCCGAGATGCCCGGGTTGAACAGATGCATGGCCATGAAGAACAGGGAATTGAAGATGATGGCCACCCACGGGCTTTGGTAGCGGCGGCGCAGCTTCTCGAAGAGGAACTGGCGCGAGGTGATCTCCTCGGCGCCCGACTGGAGGAAGACCGCACCAAACAGTGCGAGCATGCGCAGCGGATCCACGTCTGCCAGGCCCAGACTCACATGGCCTAGCAGCGACGAGATGACAATGCAGGCGGTGTTGAGGCCAAACCCCAGAAGCAGGCCAAGCGCGATGCCCTTGAGCGAGTTGCCGCGCCCGTTGGGCATGATGTCGCGGAAGATGCGGCGGTTGGCAGGCGGGATGGCAATGGCTAAGGCCACTGTCGGCCAGATGCAGGCGAAGTTCATGTACATGCCCAGGATCTTCTCGTAGGAGGGCGGATCGTCCTCTGCGTACGAGGGAAGCGCGGGAATGAAATGTGTGGCCAGCAGCCACACGAGGCTACCCAGAAGCAGGAGGCCAAACGTCAGCGCCATGGCGATGGGAATCATGTCGGTGAACTTGCGACAATTGCGCAATACGTGCTGCCTGAGCCATTCCATAAGGGTCCCTCTCCCGCGGCTGGTGTTCGTTCATTATGTCACAGCCCGCATAGGATGGGGGTACCCCCTTTAGTGTACGGACTCTTGTTTCGGGCCGGACGCGCAGATTGGCGTGAGGAAAACCCGTTACTAGGCAACAGTTTGCGATTCGCGCCTCGCGGGGCAACCTTGGCCGCTTGAAAAGCCCAGCTCGTCGGAAGCGGGAGGGACCCATTTGCGGTGGACGTGCAAATGCTTTACCTAGTAACGGGTTTTCCTCACGCTGACGGTCCGCCATCGCCCGCAAACGCGGTGCAGGTGGCCGCACGGCACCGAGGAGGCGTGTCCCCTAATTGCCAAATGAAACCACTCGCATATGGTGCAGAAAACTGCCCGGCACTGAAGACGATTCAGCGCACTGATGCCGGCTGCTAGAGCTGGGTGGCAATCATGGAGTTGCGGTAGTGCGGGTCGTTGGTCACCTCGCGAATGACCTTGATCTCGGGCGGGAAGTTGATGGGGTCGTTCTCGCCCGACATCTCAATCTGGATGATGGCCTTGTCGTCCCAGCACGGGTACACGTCAATCTCGAAGTACTGGCCCTCGTAGGTGAGGCAGTAGCGCGTCTTCTTGATCTTGCGACAGGACGGGTCGGCCTGTGAAAGCAGGTTCTCGTACTCGCGCAGGCTGATGCGCTGACGGCGGATCAGGTGCTTCTTGTTGCCGTCAATCTCCTTCTCGGTGAGGTAGAAGGTGTTCCAGTCGCGGGTACCACGCTTTCGAATGCGCAGCTCGCGATGCTCGTCGGAGCGCAGGTAGTACTGCTCGATGTCCACGCGCTCGCAGTTGGGCAGGCTCTCCAGCCAGGCCACGTCGGGGTACTCGATGAGGAACTTCCGCTCGATCTCGAAGGCCACCAGCTCGCCCATGAAGTATGAGATCTCCTTGATGAGCCGGCGGATCTTGCCCTCGAAGTCGGTGGAGTTGTCGATGACACGCAGGTAGGGGTGGCCGGTCCACGACTCGATGAACTTGTCGTCGAGCGCCGCGGCCTCCTCGAGCGACTCGTAGCGCGCGCCGTTGCTCTCGGTGCCGTAGTACTCCTCGGCGCCCTTGGCCACCGACACCAGATGGAAGACCGCGTCGTAGCTGTCGCGCAGCTCGACCTCGTTGCTGCCGAGGTCGGCAATCACGCGCTGGAACTCCTCCTCGGTCATGTAGCAGCGGTTGTCCAGCATGCCGCGGTCGCACACGATGAGCGCCTTCTCGTCGCTCATGCCCGCGACGGCACGCTCGAAGGCACGCTCGCGCGTGAGCTGCACCTTCATCTGACACCACTGGTACTCCTCGGAGGTCGAGCACTCCCACGGAGTCACGCCGTTGGAGATGAACTCCGTCGCCGGCTCGGGCACGGTGACCACCTTGTAGCCCAGGCGCGAGAACGCCGTCTGGATGCTGGTCAGCGCCGTCGTCTTTCCCGCGCAGGGGCCGCCAGTGATGACAATCTTGGTTACTGCGGGCATTAAGTTCCTCCAGCTAGACTAGTGTGTGGCGCCCTTGGGCTTCGATGCGATGACGGCGTTGAGGTAGTTGGGGTCGCCCGTGACCTCACGGATCAGCTTGAGCTGCGGCGGGAAGAAGACCTGCTCGTCCTCGCTCGAAAGCTCCAGCTCGACGATGGCCTGATCGTCCCAACAGGGGAACAGGTCGATCTCGAAGTACTGGCCCTTGTAGGTGAGGCAGTAGCGCGTCTTCTTGATCTCGCGCATCTTGGGGTCGGCCTGCAGAAGCAGCATCTCGTACTCGCGCTCGGTGAGGCGGCGCTTGCGCACCAGGTGCTTGCG
>CACXFC010000251.1 GCA_902766835.1 uncultured Coriobacteriaceae bacterium
CGGGAGGGCGGCGAACTCGCGCCCTGCGGGCGCTCGGACAGCGCCGCCCTCCCGCCGCGCCTGCGCTCCTCGCATCCCGCGGAATTCACTTTGGGCCACGCGCCCCGCGCCCGAAGTTCGTCCCCTCCCCAAGTGCTGCCGCGGGGATCGGTGTGTCGGGTGGGCGCGTTCGACTAGTCCGCGCGCATGTCCGGAAACCGGGCGAGGGCGCGGACCAGTGGACGACCCGTCCGCACGTACGGCCGGAATCCGGGCGAAGGCGCGGACCAGTGGACGACTAGTCCGCGCGCATGTTCGGAAACAGGGCGAGGGCGCGGACCAGTGGACGACCCGTCCGCGCGTATGTCCGGAATCCGGGCGAAGGCGCGGACCAGTGACAGACTCGTCTGTATGGCTGGCAAGAACCAACCTACGATCCGTATCTGCAGCCGACCGGTGCCCGTCTGGTCCGCATGGCTGATAAGGACCGTCCCGATTCTGGTGCACGGTGGCACTAAGGGACACGGATGCGCAGCGAGGACCGTCCCCGATTCGCATGGATGAGAAACTAGGACCGTCCCCGATTCGCATGGATGAGAAACGAGGACCGTCCCTGATTCGCATGGATGAGAAACTAGGACCGTCCCCGATTCTGGTGGGGTGCTAGCAGGGAGCCGTTGTGGCTTGGGGAGAATGCTGAGACTTTTGTCGGGCTGGCTCTTGCCTTTAATCTGGTAGAATATGCCATTGACCTGCACAATGTTTGTGCACAACCCCACCTTCGCGCAGAGTGCTTTATGTAAAGCAAACGAAGGATGCATATGAAGCAAGCAAAGCTAGCAACACCACCGGTGGCACAGATTAACGTGCGCATCGAGCGCTCGCTCAAGGACGAGGGCGATGCGGTGCTGGCCGAGGCCGGCATCTCGCCTTCGCAGATCGTGCGTGACCTTTGGGGCAAGATTGCCCAGCGCGGGGACGCCTTGGATGAGGTCATGAAGACCCTTGGCTCGGAAGGGCGCAGCCCTCAGGAGCAAGAGGCCATTGACGCAAAGCTTGCCGTGCTCGACCGCATGACGCGTCGGCGTGACGAGCTTGCCCGGAACTTGGGCCTTTCGGCAGCGAGCATGCCGGTGTACCCTGACGGCTACGATTGGCGCGAGCGCGTGCAGAGTGAGCGCGACCGCAAGCGCGGGAGGAGGGGCATTCAGTGAGCGCACCACAGCTCAAAATCTTGCTCGACTCCCACGTGTGGATCGATTTCTTCGTGCCGGGGCGCAGTGGTTCGGCGACGGCCACGCGCTTGGTCCGAAGCGCCATCGAGGCGAACGCGGAGCTGCTGTACTCGTCTCGCGTTCTGGACGACCTGTTCTATGAGATCCGTCGTGACGCCGCGGAGTGGGTGCGGGCGAGTTCCGGTGACATGCCCAAGAGCGCGGCGCGGCTCTGCCACGACTACGCCTGGGGCTGCATCGAAGATCTGAACGACATAGCGACGGCAATTGGCAGTGACGACGCGGACCTCCAGACAGCGCTCAAACTGCGCTCGCTGAGCGAGGATCTGGACGACAATCTGATGCTGGCGGCGGCCCAACGCGCAGGCGTCGACTACCTGGTGACGGCCGATCGCGTGCTGCTGAACAAGGCAACGGTGGCCGCTCTGGCGCCGCAAGACATGCTGACCGTGCTTCAGATGGGTCTTTAGCCGGTGCACCGCACAAGAACTGAATTTGACAAACAATCACGAACCAACAAACCGAAGGAGAACCGATGAACGCCATCCAAACACGCGCGAGCGTGCGCCAGTACACAGACGAACCCATAACCGATGCTGAGGTGGAGGCCATTCTGCGCGCAGCCATGGCGGCACCCTCGGCAGGCAACCAGCAGCCGTGGGAGTTCTGGGTCACACGTGATGCGGCCAAGCGTGCGGAGCTTGCGGCAACAAGCCCCTACGCCACTCCCTGCGGTCGGGCGCCGCTGGTGCTGACCTTCGTCCAGCGCCGCGACCTCCGGTGGCCCTCGATGGTTCAGCAAGACATGGGTGCCTGCGTCGAGAACGCGCTTCTTCAGATTGCGGACATGGGGCTGGGCGCCGTGTGGATGGGCATCTACCCCGAAGCCGACCGCATGGAAGCGGTGCGCGCGGCACTCGGCCTTCCCGAAAGCGTGGAGCCCTTCGCCTTGGTGGCGGTGGGTCATCCTGCGGTGTCGGTGGAGGCAAAGGGTCCAAGCCGCTATGATGAGACGCGAGTGCACAGAATGTAAGAAGCGTTGATTGGCGCACCCATGCAAGACAGCGCAAACAACGTGCAGAGGGAACACATCAATAGGTAAACTATGGACAACAAGATCATGAACAGCAGAATCGCGAGCAACAGAATCAACTCGCTCATGGACCTCATCGACAAGCGCTACGCGAAGGTGTGCGTGTACGCCTCCATCACCGTGCTGATGACGTTATTGGCCGTCTTGCTGATGTACCTTGCATCGCCGGTCGTTTGGACCATATGGAAGCTGCTTCTGGCCGTGCTTGAGCCGCTGGTGTACGGCGCGGCGCTCTGCTACGTGATCAACCCGCTGGTGGCGTGGGTCTCGCGCGGCCTGGAGAAGCGCTCGCGCTATGCGGGCGAAAAGAACGCGGAGAAGCGCCGCCACGCCGCAATCGTCATCGCGCTGGTGCTGGTGGTGCTCGCCCTGTTGGCGATCATAGCCATGCTCGCGCTGATGATCACGCACAGCCTCTCGGCGCTCAACTGGAACACCATCCGCGAGATGTGGGAAAGCGCGCAGGGCGACTTGAGCGCGATGGCAGCAAAGGTCACCGAGAAACTTCAGGAGTGGGGGCTCATCTCGGCTACCGATAGTGGGGACTCTGGCCTTCTGAACGCGTTCAACGGGGCGAAGAACTTCGCCACAACTGCGGTGTTCTCCGTGATTTTCTGCGTGTACCTGCTCTTCGACGGCAAGCGTGTGGTGGAGTATGCCAAGCGCGTGCTGCGCGCCGTGATGAGGGGCAACACCATTGACATTACGCGCATACTGGAAGACGCCGACCGAGTGTTCAGCGGGTACTTCCGCGGCCAGGGCATCGACGCGCTCATCATGGGCGTGAGCTCCGCGGTTGTGCTGACGGCCGTCGGCGTGCCCTATGCGCCCGTGATTGGCCTGCTCACCGGCCTGGGCAACCTCATTCCCTACGTGGGCGGACCGGTGGGCTTTGGCTCCATCGTGCTGATGTGCCTGCCCGAGGGACAGTGGGACAAGATGATCTTGGGTCTCATCGCCATGGCAGTCGTGATGTTCGTGGACGGCAACATCATCAACCCGAGGCTGCTGTCCGACACGGTAGAGGTGCACCCCATCCTGGTGCTTGTCGCCCTCATCGCCGGTGGCGCCATCGGCGGCATAGCGGGCATGCTGGTGGCGGTGCCCACGGCCGCGTTCATCAAGATCCAGCTAGACCGCTGGTTGGAGCACCGTGAGAAGGAGATGGCGCAGCATCCTGAGCCCGAACCCGAACTAGCAGAGTAGGCTGCATCATCGCGAGCCTCCGTCCCCCTGCCACGGGGGGTGTCCCTTGATTGCCGGCGGTGCGCGCTGGAGTTAGCCCCCAAAATGTTTGCCGAATGTGGCGTACGTGGCGTCGTGTCCGAAGGCTGCTACAATAGCCGTATCTGTATCTCGACAACACCACCGTCGCAGATGAGACGAACACGAAAGGGACTAGACCCATGCTCAGATCAGACTACTCAACCTGGCGCTGCGGAAGGCACGAGCTCTCGCTGTCGCGCCCGCGGATCATGGGCATTCTTAACGTGACGCCCGACTCCTTCTCCGACGGAGGAGAGAACCTCGACACAAAGGCGGCCATCAAGCGCGGCCTGCAGATGCTCGACGAAGGCGCTGACATCATCGACGTGGGCGGCGAGTCAACGCGCCCCGGCGCTACGCCCGTTTCGCCCGAGGAAGAGGCCGAGCGCATCGTGCCGGTCGTTCGCGCGCTGGTAGAGGCGGGTGCCATCGTGAGCGTGGACACGCGTCACGCACAGGTGGCCAAGATGTGCCTGCGCTTGGGCGCCTCCATCATCAACGATGTGAGTGGATTCACCGACCCGCAGATGGTGGCCGCGGTGGCGGAGTCCGACTGTGGCTGCGTCATCATGTGCGACAACGAATTCCGCGGCAACGAGTCGCGCAAGTCGGTGGTGCTGGAATCAAGCAACCCGCGCCGCCGTGCGCCCGAGCCGCGCCAGCTTCCGCCGGTGCGCAGGCGCTTCACCCTGCCCGAAGAGGCGCCCATCATGCGCTCCATCATGGGCTTTCTGGGCGACCAGGCCCGTACGCTGCAGCGTTCCGGCGTGGCGCACGACCGCATCTGCGTGGACCCAGGCCCGGGCTTCAACAAGACCACCGACGAGGACGTGGTCATCCAGCGCGCCATGCGCAAGCTCGACTCCATGGGCTACGTGCTGATGCAAGCGGTCTCGCGCAAGCGTTTTGTGGGCGCTACCTGCGGCGTTGAAGAGGCGGCCGAGCGCGACGCCGCCACCATTGGCATGACGGTGGCGGCCATCGAGGCCGGCGCGCGCGTGCTGCGCGTGCACAACGTGGCTCAGGTGGCACAGGCGATCAACGCCTACTGGGCCGTGGCCAAGAAGGACCCGCGCCAGGGCTTCATTGCTATCGGCTCCAACGTGGGCGACCGCATGGGGTATCTGGCCAGCGCCTGCAAGGCCATCAACGAGATTCCGCTGACCTGCGTGGTGTCGGTGAGCCAGGCCTACGAGACCGAGCCCGCCTACGGCATTGCAACCCCGGTGGCAAACGCCGTGGTCGAGATCAAGACCGAGCTGCATCCGCTGGTGCTGATGGACCAGCTGCTTGCCGTTGAGGACGAGCTCGACCGCGTGCGCAGCGCCGAGACCGCAGGCTTTGGCCCGCGCACCATCGACTGCGACCTCGTGTGGATCGAGGACGAGCAACACGCCGGCCCCAAGCTGACGCTGCCGCATCCGCGTCTGGGCGAGCGCGACTTCGTGCTGGTGCCCATGGAAGACCTCATGCACGACCCGGTGCGCTTCCTTTCGCACGCCGGCGTGACCATACTGCCTCCCGAGGAGCGCGTGGGCCACGTACTGAGCGAGCTGGGGGTCGTAGAGTGGGAGTAAGAGCCGCAGGTGACGTGCTCGCCGAAGTAACCGTGCGCCCGCAGGTGCCCATGGGCGCCTTCCACGCGCTGGGATACGTGTGCGCAATGGGTGCCGCCGAGGGCCTGCGCGCGGTGGGCGTGAGCTTCGCCGGCATTGGCTGGCCGCATGACGTGGTGGACGTACGCACCTACCGGCCGCTGCTCAAGCTGCAGATGCATGCCGGCTACAACAAGGGCATGTACGCAACGTGCACCGTTTTGGCTGCTCAGCAGGTGGGTCTGCTGCGCGACATGTCGGACGAGGAACTGGCGCAGACCCTGCAGGAGGGGATTGAGGCACGCGTTTCCTCGTGGGAGCAGCAGATTACATCTGGCGCAGGAGCGGCAGGCCCCTTGGCGCCGGTGCTGTCGGAGTACTTCGACATGGTCCCGCTGCTGGGCAACCCCGCCATGGCGGTCTACCCCAACGGCAACGAGATGGAGCGCGGAACCTTCGCGGGTGTGGACATCTGGGGCCGCGCCACGCTGATCACAAGCGATGGCCACGAAGTGGAGTTTTCTCCCGAGCAGGCGGGAATCAGGCCCGCGTAGGACCTACTCGCATACTATTTGCAGCTACAGGCAGGCGTCCTCGATGCGGCGCTTGAGCTCGTCGATGCCCTGGCCGGTTTGCGCCGAGGTCACGATAACCTGATCGCGCGAGAGGCCAAACTGCTTGGCTAGGCGACTGCGCTGCTGCTCCTGCTTGTTGCGGCTGAGCTTGTCGGCCTTGGTGAGGGCCACTACGAAGGGCAGCTCGCTGTCCTGCAGGAAATCCAGCATCTGAACGTCGAGCTTCTGGGCGTCGTGGCGAATGTCCACGAGTGCCACCACAAGGTTGAAGCTGCGCTCTTGGTCAAAGTAGTCGGCGATGAGGTTGGCCCAGCGCTTCTGCTCGGCCTTCGATACCTTGGCGAATCCGTATCCGGGCAGGTCAACGAGGTAGATGCCGTCGACTTCGAAAAAGTTGATGTTGGCGGTGCGCCCGGGCGTGCTCGAGACCTTGGCTAGGGCCTTGCGCCCCACCAGCTTGTTGAGCAGCGAGGACTTGCCCACATTGGAGCGTCCGGCAAACGAGACCTCGGGCATCGTGGCCTCGGGGATGTCGGCGGCCTTCCCGTAGGATGCCTCGAACTTAGCTTGGTCGTAGCGCAGCGCCATGGGTCCTCCCATCGTTGTGAACAGACATCGTACCTGTTGGTCGTGCAGGTTCGATGTGCGAGGAGCCCTTGTCGCATAGGGCGCCGAGGGTCCGCCCCCTTTCCGCACATGCGCGTGCCCCGGGGTCGGTTCTCGCGGCACATCCGTGTGCCGCGAGAACCGACCCCGGGGCA
>CACXFC010000252.1 GCA_902766835.1 uncultured Coriobacteriaceae bacterium
CCTGAACAACGATTTCCGTAAGCAAGTGGTTGGATTCGGGGATTATTTGGGGTCTATCTAATCATGGGGGCTTTTGATACAGCCCCACATGACAGCAAAGGCGGTTTGATTCATCCTTTACGGGTAGAATCAGGCTGAATGCATGCACGAAAGACGAAAGGGGCTTGCATGAGCAATGCGAAGAAGATCCTCATCGGCGTTGTGGCAGCGCTGGTGCTGATTGGTGGCGTGGGACTGTGGTTCTCTGCGACGGTGCCAGGCTGTGGCTCGCGCGTGAGCGAGTTGCGCGGAGACCTGGTAGGCAATTCCTTCGTGATTACCACCTACGACAACTATGGGCAACAGACCATGAAGACCTCGGGCAAGCGCATTAATGTGAGCGGCAACAAGGTCAAGACCTCGGGCTTTACCGAGACGGGCGTGGCCTTTGAGTCGTACGAGCTGTCGAGCGTCATCACCATCACCATTGACGGTCGCGAGATGGAGACCTGCGGCGACACCTGCATCTTTGCCGAGAAAGGCCTTGAGCCGGACTTCGACTTCACCACGCCGGAGTTCATCGAGAGCCATGGCGGCTCGCCGCTGAGCATCACCTCGCTCTCCTACACGCTCAACCAGTACCGCAACTACTTTGGCAAGCAGCGCGTGGTGGTGATCAAGTCGCAGACGGGCCAGCCCATCGTTGCGTACTCGGGCAACAACGTGTTCTGGGAGGTCAAGACCGACCTGCCCAAGACCACCATGCTCATGATCGACAACAAGGCGCTCTACATCCACCGCGCCAACTTCCAGATCATCGACACCAAGCTGCTGGACAAGTAGACGAGGGAAGACAAGTAAGGGACACGCCCTTTTTTTGCCCCACCCGCGGGGCAAAAAAAGGGCGTGTCCCTTACTTGTCGAATTGTCCCAATTGGACAAAGACGAGGGTGTCCTTTGTTGAGCGGGACTCGTCGAGCTGATAGCCGCGCTCGTTGAAGGCGCGCAGCTCGTCGAGCTGCTCCACCTGCCGCTCGGCGCACCAGCGCATGAAGGTGCCGCGCGCGGCCTTGGCCTCCGTCGAGCGCTGGACGAGCTTGCCGTCACTGGTGCGAACGGTGCCAAACAGGCAGGTGAGCAGGCCCGTCCCCCGCTGTGCGAGGTAGGGGGTGACGGCCTTTGCGTACTCCACGGAGGCAATGTTGACGATGGCGCCAAAGTCGCGCGCGAGGCTTGTGGCGAGCGTGTCGCCCCAGAAGGCGTAGAGGTCCTTGGTTGCGGGCGCCTCGCCGCGGGCAGGCAGGGCAAGCCTCGCCTGCATCTCAAGGCGGTAGGGCACGACGCCGTCGGTGGGCCGAAGCACGCCATAGAATCCCGAGAGAATGCGCAGGTGGCGCTCGAGGTAGGAAAGGCTGTCCTCATCGAGCACCTGCGCCGCCAGATGCTGGTATTGGATGCCCTCGTAGGCGAGCGCGGCAGCCGTGAGGTTGCGCCCGAGGTCGCTCTCGTGGAGGCGCTGGTAGTTGGCCCGTGCGAGACGGTCGCTGCACTGCCAGAGCTCCTTTGCCTGGTCGTACGACAGGCTGCGCAGGGCGTCGAAGAGCAGGCGCGTGCGCTCAAGGTGCTCGGGCTGGGTCGTGGGGTAGGGCGGGCCTTCCACCACGTTCATCTTCTTGGCTGGCGAGACTATGAAACCGAGCGTGGTCACGGCGTTTCTCCTAAAGGGGCTTGCCTCATGCGTTGCGCAGGGCGGAAATCGGGTACCGTATCCATAGTAGCGTTGTCTGCCGGCGCCCCTATGCCCGGCAGTTCCGAGTTCGGAGGAGCCATGAAGCGTGTGACCCTGAAGGACAGGGGCCCTGCCTTCCAGAAGCTGCTGTATACCATCCTTGCATTTGTGGGCATCTTTGCGGCCGAGGTCGTGGGTGCCCTTCTTGCCATGCTGCTTGGGGCACTTCACATCATTGAGGCCGACTCGCTGTGGGAGTCGATCCTCCCCGAGTGCTTTGGGGCTGCTGCCGCGGTGCTGGCGGTGGGGCTGCTTGGCGGGAAGGACTTTCTCAAGCCCACCAAGGACGATATCTCCTACACCTTCCGCTTTGGTTGGTGGTGCATGGCCATCTCGGTGGGCGCTGGCGTGCTCGACCTGATGAACTACCTGTATAACGGGGTGCCCGTGGAGCCGGGATGGTTTGTGCGCATGCTTGAGCTTGCGCTGTTCTGCCTGTTCATCGGCATCCTCGAGGAGCTGATGTTTCGCGGGCTCATCTTCAACGCGCTGCTGGCCCTTGTGGGCGACACCCACAGGGGCGTCGTCTGGTCGGTCATGATCACCTCGGTGGCGTTTGGCGTGGCACATGTCGACTTCACGACCGACTTCACCGACGGACTTTCCATTGTCCAGGCGATTCTCAAGGTGGTACAGACGGGCGTGTACTCCGTCATGCTCTGCGTGATTGTGCTGCACACGCGCAAGCTGGCGGGCGTGAGCCTGTTCCATGCTGTTGACGACTTTGTCATCATGGCGCCGGGCATTGCGCTCTACCACGAGTCGGCGGACATCGACTACGTCTCAACGGGCGACGACGCCGTTCCCACGATTCTCTACTACCTGCTGATTATTGGGTTGTACCTGCCGTTTTTGATTAAGTCGCTCGTCGTGCTGCACAAGGAGCAGGTTGTGTGGCGCGGCGCGTTCATGGACCACGACGGGGGAGCCGTGGGCGCCGGTGCGGGTGCGCCCGCGCTGCCGCAGGCAGTTGGTGGTGTCCCGGTGACTCCGCAGGTACCTGGCGCTGTGCCGCCGGTGGAGGTGCCATCTCCTGCCGAACCGAGCTTGCGTGAACCTGGACCAACCTTCGTGCAGCGCGCAGGTGACGGACGTGGCGCTCCGCCCGCACCAAAAGGCTACGAACGCTAGGGCAACAATTGAACCAACGTGCACGGGGTATGCCTGCGCGAACGTTGTTTGCGGTTTCCACTTCTGGCACGCCGAAAAGCCCGCAGACAAGCTGCGTTGTCTGCGGTTCTGCGCCTCGCCGTCCGGAATGCGCGCAAACGGAGGTGCCCCAAACGCAGACAACGTTCGTTTCGGCGTCCCGGAGCGCCCGCAAACCGCAGACAACTTGCGCGGGCCCGTGGGCGGGTGCGTGCCAAGGCGGCGGGAATGCCGGCACAAGCGGTTGTCTGCGGTTTTCCCGACGCCTCGGGGGCCGAATCGCGCGTTGTCTGCGTTTCGGGGGTGCCGAATATCGCCTGTTCGCGTCCGGCGCGGCCAGATCCGCAGACAACAGACGTTGTCTGCAGGCTTTTCGGCGTGCCAGAAGTGGAAACCGCAAACAACGTGCAGAGCCATTTCAAAGGGGCGACACCCTTTTGAATTCGCAAGCTGCTGCTAGGCTGAGGCTATTCTCCGATCAAAAGGGTATCGCTCCTTTGAAATGGCCACGTGCGTTTTCGCCTCGTAAGAAAAAAGAGTGTGCCCCAATTGCCCTCAACCCTATCTGCCTGATAAAATATTTCTGCATAACTTTGAATTGAGTTCAAAAGTTGGCATCATCCACCATGCGGGCAGGGGAGAGGGTCATGGACTTCCAAGGGTTCTACGCAGGCAAGATCTTCGATGCACACGAGTTCCTCGGCGCGCACACCGTGGCCGAAGGAACGGTCTTTCGCGCGTTCGCGCCAGCGGCAAAGGGCATGGCTGTCGTGCATCACGACGGCTTCCAGTCCGAGATGAAGCGCGTGCACGATGGCAACTTCTGGGAGGTGTGGATTCCCGACCTCACCGATGGCGACCCCTATGAGCTGCGTGTTTACCTGAACAATGGTGGCTACCAAGACCACGCCGACCCGTATGCCTTCGGCTCCGAGCTGCGTCCGCAGCACCGCTCCATCGTGCGTGACCTCTCGGGCTTTACCTGGCACGACGAGAAGTGGCTTGCCAAGCGCACGCCCCACATCGGCGAGCCGCTCAACATCTACGAGATGCATGCCGGAAGCTGGCGCAAGAAGGGCGGCGAGCTGGCGCAGGTGCCCAACGACGAGCCCGAGTTCTGGTACTCCTACGAGGAGCTGGCCGATCCCCTGATCGACTATCTCACCAAGGCCGGCTACAACTACGTGGAGTTCATGCCGCTGGCGGAGTATCCCAACGACCAGAGCTGGGGCTACCAGGGCACGGGCTTCTTCGCTCCCACCAGCCGCTATGGCTCGCCCAAGCAGCTCATGACGCTCATCGACAAGCTGCATCAGGCGGGCATCGGTGCCATCCTCGACTTCGTGCCCGTGCACTTCGCGCTTGACGACTGGGCCCTACGCAACTTCGACGGCACGGCGCTCTACGAGTACCCCAACACCGACGTGGGCGTCAGCGAGTGGGGGAGCTGCAACTTCATGTACTCGCGCGGCGAGAGCTGCAGCTTCATGCAGTCGGCTGCCAACTTCTGGATGGATACCTTCCATTTCGACGGCCTGCGCATGGACGCCATCAGCCGCATCATCTATTGGATGGGCGACCCCTCTCGTGGCGTCAACAACGAGAACGTGGCCTTCGTGCGCCGCATGAACGGCGGGCTGAAGGCCATGCACCCGGGATGCCTGCTGGCTGCCGAAGATTCAACCGACTATCCCGGCACCACCAAGAGTGCCGAGGAGGGCGGCCTGGGCTTCGACTACAAGTGGGACATGGGCTGGATGAACGACACGCTCGACTTCTTCAAGAAGACCTCCGACGAGCGCACGTACTTCTACCACAAGCTCACGTTCTCGATGATGTACTTCCACAACGAGCGGTACCTGCTGCCGCTTTCCCACGACGAGAACGTGCATGGTAAGGCAACCGTGCTCAACAAGATGTATGGCGACTACTGGGACAAGTTCCCGCAGGCGCGCGCGTTCTACCTGTACATGTATGTGCATCCGGGCAAGAAGCTCAACTTCATGGGCGGCGAGTTTGGCCAGATGCGCGAGTGGGACGAGCGACGCGAGCAAGACTGGGACATGCTCGGCTATCCCATCCACGACGCCTTCGCCCACTACATGACGGAGCTCTGCCAGATCTACCTCGACCACGGCGCGCTGAGCGAGTGGGACTATTACGACCCCGGCTTCTCGTGGCTCGACTGCCATCAGGAGCAGCGCTGCCTGTATGCCATCGAGCGCAAGAACGCCGGCGAGCGCCTGGTGTGCGTGCTCAACCTGAGCGACAAGGAGCAGGCAAACTACGAGGTTGCCGTTGCCGGCGCGGCCGATGGCTGCGACGTGCTGCTTTACACCGATTGGGACCGCTTTGGGGGCAAGACCACGCCGGGCAGCGAGCAGCTTGCGCTTGCGGCGGGCAAGCTCACCATCACGCTGCCGCGCTATTCGGGCGTGCTGCTCAAGGTGTACGAGCCGGTGAAGGAGGGCAAGCCCGTCAAGGACAAGAAGGCCGACAAGGAGAAGAAGTCGGACAAGGAAAAGAAGTCCGATAAGGACAAGAAGTCCGGCAAGGACAAGAAGTCTGGCAAAGAGAAGAAGTCCGACAAGGACAAGAAGAAGGAAAAGGCGAAGTAGCTCGCCAGACGGCTTACGTATGATGTCGACTTACGAGCGCCTGGACCCACGGGGCTGGGCGCTCTTCGCATCTGTTTCCAGATGTGGCATGCAAGATAACAAATGAGTGAACAAACACAGGGCGGGGGTGCGCCTTCCGCCCGTGCGTGTGAGAATGTGCGTGTTCATTTATGCTCACAACAAGGAGCGGGTCCACGTGAATGGGAGGTTCCCTCATGTCCATGATGCTTGATCGTCGCCAGGCGCTTTCGCTCGGATTCGGTGGCATTGCCACCCTCATGCTCGCTGCCTGTGGTGGCGGCTCCAGCGAGTCTGCTGCATCTGGTGCCACCGTGTACAAGATTGCCACCGACACCACCTTCGCCCCGTTCGAGTATGCCGAGGCTGACGGCACCTACGTGGGCATCGACATCGAGCTGCTTGCCTCCATCGCCGCCGACCAGGGCTTCGAGTATGAGTTGCAGCCCCTGGGCTTCGACGCCGCCCTCCAGGCCGTGCAGGCCTCCCAGGCAGACGGCGTCATCGCCGGCATGTCCATCACCGAGGAGCGCAAGAAGATCTTCGACTTCTCCCAGCCCTACTATGACTCCACCGTCTGCGCTGCCGCCAAGGCTGGCGGCGATATCAAGTCGCTCGACGATCTCAAGGGCAAGACCGTGGCTGTCAAGACTGGCACGATGAGCGAGTCGTGGGCCAACAGCCTCGCCGAGCAGTACGGCTTCACCACCGTCGCCTTCGACACCTCCGACGTCATGTACCAGGACGTGGCCGCCGGCAACACCGCCTGCTGCTTTGAGGACACCCCGGTCATGAGCTACGCCATCTCCACCGGCAACGTTGCCCTCGAGCTCATTGCCGAGGCCGAGGCCGACAGCGAGTTTGCCACCCCGTACGGCTTTGCCGTCAACAAGGGCGAGAACGCCGAGCTGCTGAAGATGTTTGACGCCGGTCTGGCCAACATCAAGAGCAACGGCACCTACGACCAGATCGTTTCCAAGTACGTCAAGTCCGTCGAGTAGTCTTCCGGCGGAACTTGCGGAACTGCATCGGCTGTCGTGGTGATGCGTGCAACGGGGCAGGTCCTGTTGCACGCATCTCTTGATGTGTCGCGTTGAAGTGGGCACCTGTAAGAGAGGGGTATCGCCCATGGGATTCTTTGACCTATTGCTCGAATCGCTGCCGCTGCTTATGCAGGGCCTTGCCCTGACGCTGAAGCTGGCTGCCGTGTCACTGGCCATCGCCATGGTCATCGGTATCGTGGCTGCCCTCATGGGCATGTCGAAGGTGCCGCTGTTTGTGGCCATCAACCGCATCTTCGTGCTCATCATCCGCGGCACGCCGCTTCTGGTGCAGGCCTACTTCATTTACTTCGGCGTTACCGGCGTGCTGGGCATTCGCATGAGCGCCTTCACGGCAGGCGTCATCGCGCTGTCGCTCAACGCCGGTGGCTACATGTCCGAGATCTTCCGCGGCGGCATCCAGGCCGTTGACCCCGGCCAGCGTGAGGCTGCGCGCAGCCTGGGCCTCTCGGCAAGCCAGACCACGTGGCACATCATCATCCCGCAGGCCATCCGCATCTGCATACCCTCGGTGGTCAACCAGTGGTGCATCACCATCAAGGACACCTCCATCATCTGCGTCATCGGCCTGGCCGAGCTGACGCGCATGGGTCAGACCATCATCGCGCGCAACTACCGCGCATTCGAGATGTGGATCATCGTCGGTGCCCTGTACCTGCTGGTGATTTACCTGCTGACGCTGCTGGCGCGCTACGTTGAGAGGAAGGTGTCCCTTGATTAAGGTAGAGGTTCGCGATCTGCACAAGTCCTTTGGCGAGAACGAGATCCTGAAGGGCATCGACTGCGACATTGAGACCGGCGAGGTTGTGTGCATCATCGGTCCGTCCGGCTCGGGCAAGTCGACCTTCCTGCGCTGCATCAACTGCCTTGAGCAGCCCACGTCGGGCACGGTCAAGGTTGACGGGCACATCATGGACGAGAACGCCAAGAACATCGATGACCTGCGCGAAGACGTGGGCATGGTGTTCCAGCAGTTCAATTTGTTCCCGCACCTGTCGGTGCTGGACAACATCACCATCGCGCCCATCCTGCGCAAGAAGATGGACAAGCCTACGGCCGAAGCCACCGCGCATGAGCTGCTGGCGCGCGTGGGGCTTGCCGACAAGGCCGACGCCATGCCGCGCAGCCTTTCCGGCGGACAGAAGCAGCGCGTGGCCATCGCGCGCGCCCTGGCGATGAAGCCGGGCCTCATGCTCTTCGACGAGCCCACGAGCGCCCTTGACCCCGAGATGGTAGGAGAGGTGCTTGACGTCATGCGCCAGCTTGCCGAGGAGGGCATGACCATGATGTGCGTGACCCACGAGATGGGCTTTGCACGCCAGGTGGCGGACCGCGTCTTCTTCATCGACGGTGGCGTCATTGCCGAGGAGGGCACGCCCGACCAGATTTTCGGCAACCCCCAGAGCGAGCGCCTGAAAGGCTTCCTGAACGCCGTAGCCGAAGCATAAGCAGCCAAAGAATCGGAATCGGGGACGGTCCTAGTTTCACATCCGTGTGAATCGGGGACGGTCCTCGCTACGGGTGACATGCACTGGTCCGCGCCTCCGCCCGGATTCCGGCCATACACGCGGACGAGTCGGCCACCGGTCCGCGCTTTTGCCCGGATTCCGGCCATGCGCGCGGACTAGTCGAACACGCTCACCCGACAGATCCGGCCCCCTCGGGAGGGGGGACGGTCCTCGGGCGCGGGGCGCGTGGCTCTAAGCGAATTCCGCGGGATGCGAGGAGCGCAGGCGCGGCGGGAGGGCGGCGCTGTCCGAGCGCCCGCAGGGCGCGAGTTCGCCGCCCTCCCG
>CACXFC010000253.1 GCA_902766835.1 uncultured Coriobacteriaceae bacterium
CGCTACGGCTACTTCACGCCCGATCTCGAGCGGGCGCAGTCGTTCCACCGTCGCTACGAGGGCCACTACGGCGACGAGTGGGAGCACACCTTCCCCGAGAAGCTGCCGCTCATCATCTGGCTGCATGGTGCGGGTGAGGGAGGAAGTGATCCCAAGGTGGCGTACACCGGCAACAAGGTGGTGTCGCTCTCCTCGCCCGAGAATCAGCGGCGCCTAGGTGGTGCGGCCTACGTGCTGGTTCCGCAGGCGCCGACGTTCTGGCTGGACAACGGCGCGGAGAACCCGCAGGCGCACGAGAACCTCACCGACTGCAACAGCCGCTACACCGAGGCGCTCAAGGCTTGCATTGACGAGTTCGTTGAGGCTCACCCTGACATCGACCGCGACCGCATCTACCTGGGCGGCTGTTCCAACGGCGGCTTCATGACGGTGAAGATGCTCCTTACCTATCCCGGCTACTTTGCCGCGGCCTTCCCCGTATGCGAGGCCTACCGCAACAGCGGCATCTCAGAGCAGGACATCCAGAATCTGCGTCATCTGCCCGTCTGGCTTGTGCAGGCCGAGAACGACCCGCTGGTCCCGCCCGAGAGCGCGCCGCTGCCGCTCTACAATCGCCTGCGCGCTGCGGGCAACGAGAACGTGCACATGACGCTCTTCGAGAAGGTGGAGGACAAGAGTGGCCTCTTCAAGGACGAGCAGGGGAGGCCTTGGACCTACATCCCGCACTTCTCGTGGGTGCACGCACTCAACGACGACGTGACGGAAGACCTCGACGGCAGCCGCGTGATGTGCGAAGGACGCCCCGTGACCCTCATGCGCTGGCTGGGACGTCAGCGGCGGTCATAGGGGAGAGGGATAGAGCGGTCATCACATGACGATCCTGCTTGCTACAATGCAAGCAGGATTGTCCCTTTTGAGAGGAGCGCTCATGGCAAAGGTCGTCTGCAACTTCCTGTCTTACTCGCTCAACCGTGCGGTTGACATCACGGTGGTGCTACCGTCGGTCACCTGCCCGGAGGCACTGGGCATGGGCGACGGGCCTGCCACGCACGCGCTGCCGGCCAAGTTCCCGGTGGTCTACCTGCTGCACGGCTTTGCTAACAACCACGCGCAGTGGACGGGCTACACCAACGTGGAACTCTATGCCGAGGAACGCCGCATCGCCATCGTCAACATCTCGGCCGAGAACAAGGCCTACGCCAAGGTGGGCGCCGACGACTTCAAGCGCTTTGTGGAGGAGGAGCTGCCGGAGTTTGTGACCAACTACTTCCCCATCTCGAACAAGCCCGAGGAGACCTACATTGCCGGCCTCTCCATGGGTGGCTACGGCGCCTTCATGCACGGGTTGACGCATCCCGAGCGCTACCGCGCCATCGGCGCGTTCTCGGCGGGTGTGCACATCAATCCGGCGACCTTTGCCGCAGACCCGATGGCGGCCGACCAGGGCGAGACCGATCCTGCCTACGACGTGCACGCGCTGGCCAAGGCCGTCGCGGACTCTGGTGCAGCCTTCCCGCCTATTTACGATTCTTGCGGCACCGAGGACTTCCTGCTGGCACCCAACCAGGCCTTCGCCGCCGAGCTGGCGGAGCTGGGCGCCGACGTCACGTGGGTCGAGGTCGCGGGGTTCGGCCACGAGTGGCGCTTCTGGGACCAGCAGGTGGAGGCCTTCCTCGACTGGATTCCGCGCGATGACGTGTATGCAAAGATGGGCAAGCGCAGCTGCTAGGACGCCTCATGAACACGACGATCGAATACTTTGACGAGAAGGCCGAGCACTGCTTTGCCGACGCGTTCACCATCACCGAGCGCACTAACCAGGATCGTTTTTTGGCGGAGCTTCCGGCAGGCGCTTCCATATTGGACCTCGGCTGTGGCTCCGGACGTGACACGGCGTACTTCCGCGAGAAGGGATTCGTGGTTACGCCTACGGATGGCTCGGCAAGGATGTGCGCGCTCGCGTCCGAATACCTGGGTACGCCCGTGCGCGTCCAGGAGTTCAACGAGCTCGCCGACGTGGCCCTCTACGACGGCATCTTTGCCTCGGCGTCCATCATGCACCTGGAGTATGACCGGCTGGTGGAACTCATGCCCAAGCTGGCGCGTGCGCTGAAGCCCGGCGGGGTGCTCTACGTCTCGTTCAAGTACGGAGAAAACGATGGTTATCTGGGCAAACGCTACTACACCTATATGACGGAGGAGCGCTTTGCCGCGTTGGCAGCGACGGTGCCAGAGCTGACGGTCACGCAGGTGGGCATCTTTGGCAACGAGCATCCAGGTCAGCCCGATTTCC
>CACXFC010000254.1 GCA_902766835.1 uncultured Coriobacteriaceae bacterium
CAACTACGGCCAGGGCCTCATCAGCTACATCACGCCCACGGGCCTGATCCTGGCAAGCCTTGCCATGGTTGACGTTCCCTTCAGCCGTTGGCTCAAGTTCATCAACCCGCTACTGGGCGCCACCATCGTGCTGAACGCCCTGCTTCTCATTGCCCAGGCACTGATTGGGTAATCCCCAAGGAAGCCAAAGGACAACTTCCCCGCAGACGGGCGCCCTCCAACGGCGCCCGTTTTTTTGCGCGAATTGGAGTCAATTTCAAAGGGGCAACTAAGGGACACGCCCTTAGTTGTCCCTCGGAATCGGGAGGCATGGCACGCTAGTTGCGGCGGAGGATGAGGTAGCGGTTCAGGTCCTTGGTCTTGCCATCGGCAGAGAAGCGCGCAACCTCGGTCGCCTCGACGCCACACTGGCGAACGAGCTCGTCTATTTCGGCTTCCGTGAAGCTGTGGCAGTAGCGCCAGACATCGTCTCTGTTCTGCCATCCCAGCAGGTAGTCACCGGCGTCGCCGCCCTCCACGGGCTGGGCCTTCGCCATCAGCCGAGCGCTGCGAGCAAACTGCCAAAACGAAACGGCTACCATGCCCCCAGGTCTTACAGCATCTACCAGCGCTTGCAGGGCCTCCCCGCGCAGGCTCGCCACCGGCACGTGATGCATGAACCCGAAGCAGACCGCCATGTCGCATGGCGGGGCGTTCAGGGCCCTGTCGAGCGCTTCGTCAAACAGGGCACCCGCAAGGTCTACGTGGTGAAACGCGAGGTCGAGCCCCGCGCCATCCTGTGCACCCACCAGCTCGTCGCAGTTGTCGTAGGCATACGCCTCAACCTCGTATCCAAGACCGAGCAGATAGCGCTCGAAACGCAGGTTTCCGCATGCAAGATCCAACACACGCAGGCGGCCATGCGCAGGCAACCCACAGCCGCGCGCCACGCGCATGACCTCGTCCCACCCCTGCCAGGGAGCCTGCCTGGTGGCATCGAACGAGTCATGCACCTGCTCGTAGAAGTTCGTTGTGAGGTCGCTCAAGGCGCGCGCTGTCTTCTTGTCCATGCCTCAAGTATACTTTTCAATCATGGAACAGGCGATTTTGGACATCATCGCAGCCATCAAGTCCGGCACCAAAAACCTTGACGCCGCATGGCTTGACAGGCTGCTTCGCAAACACAACCGTGCATCGCATGACGGCACACGTCGCGTGGCAAAGCGGCGCATGCTGCCTTACTATCTGCACGTCAAGCAGCATGACCCAGCGCGCTGGGAGTCGTGGGAGATAGACCCCGCCACCGAGGCGCAGCTGCTGCGGCTCCTTAAGGTGAAGCCACGGCGCACGGCTTCGGGTGTGGCCACCATCACGGTCATCACCAAGCCCTGGCCCTGCTCGAGCGACTGCCTCTACTGCCCCAATGACGTGCGCATGCCCAAGAGCTACCTCTCCGGCGAACCCGCCTGCCAGCGCGCCGAACGCAACTACTTCGACCCATACTTGCAGGTGCGCTCGCGCCTGGTGGCCCTGCGCGAAATGGGCCACATCACCGACAAGGTAGAGCTCATCGTGCTGGGCGGCACCTGGAGCGACTATCCAGATGCGTACCAGACGTGGTTCATCACAGAGCTCTTCCGCGCGTGCAACGACTTTGGCGGGCGCCCCATCGCAGGAGACGCTCCCGAGGAGCGCGACCGCGCGTACCGCGCCTGCGGGCTCACCTACGACAAGGATGAGCTGGTCAGGCGCACCATGGAGCTTCAGGCGAAGGTGAACGAGGGCACCCTCACCTATAACGAGGCCATCTCCCGCATCAACCAGCGCGATGAGTGGCAACGCGCCTCGCAGTGGCAGACGGCGGATACGCAAGACCTGATGCGCGAGCAGCTAGCCAACGAGGACGCCGCGCATCGTGTGGTGGGACTCACCATCGAGACCCGTCCGGACCTCATCACGCCCGAGAGCGCCCGTGCCATGCGCCGGCTGGGCTGCACCAAGATCCAGATGGGTATCCAGAGCCTTGACCAGCGCGTCTTGGACGCCAACCGCCGTCACGTGAGCGTGGAGCAGATTGCGGCTGCCTTCCGCGCCCTGCGCCTTGCGGGGTTCAAGATCCAGATCCACTTCATGGCCAATCTGCTGGGCTCGACACCCGAGGCCGACAAGCAGGACTACCTGCGCCTTGTGAGCGACCCACGGTTCCTGCCCGACGAGGTGAAGCTCTACCCGTGCTGCCTGGTGGAAAGCTCGCGGCTCATGCAGCTCTACCACAGCGGCGCGTGGCAGCCTTATGCCGAAGACGAGCTCATCGACCTTCTGGTGGCAGACACCTTGGCCACACCTGCCTACACGCGCATCTCGCGCATGATTCGCGACATTTCAACCACCGACATCGTTGCCGGCAACAAGAAGACGAACCTGCGCCAGATGGTCGAGGCACGCATCGTCGAGGCGGGCGCGCAGGCAAAAGAGATTCGCATGCGCGAGATTGCCACCGCCGAGGTGGATCCTGCCGACCTGCGCATGGACTGCGTCAGCTACGCCACGACGGTGAGCCGCGAGCACTTCCTCCAGTGGGTGACGAAAGACGGGCGCATCGCGGGCTTCCTGCGCCTCTCGCTGCCAAACGAGGGAGGCGAGGCCATGATTCGCGAGGTGCACGTGTACGGACGCGTGGCAAGCCTAGGTTCGGCTGCTCAGGGTGGCGCCCAGCATGCCGGGCTTGGCCGCCAATTGGTGGAGCGCGCCTGCCAGATGGCGCAAGACGCCGGGTATGCCACCATTAACGTCATCAGCTCGGTGGGCACGCGCAACTACTACCGCAGCCTTGGCTTTACCGATGGCGAGCTCTATCAGCACAAGCCATTGTCATAACCACGCATCCGGCATGCCTCACCCCGCGATGTAGGCCTCAACGAGCTTCCCGTCTGGCTCCATGTCCACCAGAATCGTGTGGCCGGCAAAGATGTCCGCATCGTCGAAGGCAAACTCCACCGACCCGTCCTCGCTCACGCTCACCGACACCGGCGAGATTGCCTTCATGAATGCCGCGCGGTCAAGGTCGTCCTCGCACCATTCGCAGGCATCCTCAAGCATTTCGTCAGCCGCATATGCGCGGACGCGCCGGTCAACCGCCGCGAGGTCTCCGCAGAGCTCGCAGAGCCTGCTCAACTGGAAGGCAGCATCGGTCGTTCCATCTTCTACCTGCAGATAGGCCTCGCACGGCTCGCCCAGGTAGTCAATTTCGCCGGCATACCAGTCGTAGGTGCGGTCGAGCGTGAAGGTGCCGAAGCGGTTGTGCAGTACAACAGGTTCCAGATACTCCTCGGCAATGTGCGCAAAGCGCGCATCGGCCACCTTCCCCACAAGTTCCACGAGCATCAGCTGGCGCCTATCTTGCCTGCCTTCTCGAACATGCGCCCGGTATACGCCCAACTTGTCGAAGTTGGTCTTTAGCCGGGCGCCAGACTCCTTCTCCATCCACGCCAGGCGACCTATTTCGGCAACAGGCTCATCGTCTGCCGCGCAGGCATAGCCTAAGGTGCGCACCCCGGCGCGCCGGTAGCCAAAGACGTTTGCCCAGCCAGAGGCGCCGTCCTCCACCAGCAGGTAGCGCTCCAGCACGGGATCCAAGAATCCGTCAGCAAACTGCACGAGGGGGTCGAGTCGCGGCTCTACGACATCCTTCTCAAACACCCGCTCCAGAAGATAGGTCCTGCGCCGGTCAACGTCATCGGTGGCCTCCCTCACAAGCACCCGGTAGAGGTGCCCCTTCTTGAAGTCATGCCCATAGGGGTGGCCGACCAGCTTCTTTGGTGTGAGCCATTCGATCCAATTGTCCAAGCCCTTGCCGATGATGGCATTATCTGCAACGTCAATCGCCTGGTCAAAGCGGGCGCGAGCGCAGTAGAGCTCGCCCACCTTTTGAAAGGGGCCGGATTTCTTCGTCCAGCACCAGCTGATTCGCACTATCAGCTCCCGAGCCTGGCCACCAAAACGCTGCAGGTACTCGTGCTCGCTCATGCACACCACCCCATCCTCGCATCACGCAAGGCGCACGGACACGCGCCATACGCATAATTCTAGCCATGGGTGCGACCATGTCCCTTCTCACCGCTGCCCACCGAGCAATTGCCCGGCGCATACGGAATCGTCGGGAACAACAGAAACACGATGGCGCACAATGCCTCCAAGATACGCTTGCAAGGAGGCACCCATGGAGTTGCATGACTTTCGCTATGACGGCACCGGCTCGTTCGATCTATCTCGATATCCCACGTCGGCACGCATGGACAAGCAGGAGCGACCGCGTATCGAGGAGGCGATGCAGGCGAATATCGAGCGCATGGCAGAGCTGCAGGACCGCCTGTACGCCGATGGCCGCGAGGGTGTCATCATCCTCTTCCAAGCCATGGATGCAGCCGGCAAGGACTCCACCATCAAGCGTGTCATGAGTGGGCTCAACCCGCAGGGCGTCACCGTCTGCAGCTTCAAGCAACCCACGCACGAGGAATTGGCACACGACTACCTCTGGCGTGCCATCACACACCTTCCGCGTCGCGGCTACATAGGCCTGTACAACCGTTCGTACTACGAAGACGTGCTCACCGTGCGCGTGCATCAGATGCAGACGGGCTACAAAATGCCCGCACGCTGCAAGGACCTCGACGAGGAAACCTTCTTCACCCAGCGCTACCGCCAGATTCGCGACTTCGAGCGCTACCTTTGGGAGAATGGCTACCGCCTCTTGAAGGTCATGCTCAACGTGGGCCTTGACGAACAGCGCAAGCGCTTCCTCGAGCGCATCGACAACCCCGCAAAGAACTGGAAGTTCTCAGCAAGCGACCTTGCCGAGCGCAAGCTGTGGCCGCAGCACATGAAGGCGTTCGAGCAGGCGATCGGAGCCACGGCAACGCCGGAAGCCCCGTGGTACGTCATTCCGGCCGACCAGAAGTGGCACGCGCGCTACCTGGTGAGTCAAGCCGTGGTCGAAGTGCTCGAGGCCTGTGACCCGCACTACCCCACCGTCTCGGAGGAACAACGCGCCAAGCTGCAGCAGTGCCGCGAGGAGCTCACCCTGTAGGCCGGCCCCCATCTGCAGCCTGAGCCAGCTGGTCCATGATGGCATGCGATATCTGGGCGCGTCGCACGCCCAGAAGCTCCTTGTGCGCCGGATGCTCGAAGGTGCGCGCGTAGGTGTAGAGCAGGTCGCAGTAACGATAGCTTGCCTCAAGGTCCACCAGGCGCATGGTTGGCGATGGGGGTTCGGGCACCGGGAGCTCGGCCTCCCCTCCCGCAAGCTCCGCCTCCACCATCTGAAGCCATGCCTTGTGAAGCGTTTCGTCACGCTCGTCAAACGCCATCGTGGCCAATGCCAGCGCTAGGCGCTTTGCGGTCGGATCGCTTCGCCGCTCGGGCTCCATCCGCTGCTCGACCTCCCCTATCAGCGCAAGGTCACGCGTGACGTCGATGCGCACGAACGGAGCGGGCTGCTCCATCTGCCTCCACTGGAGTATAGCCTCGGTGAGCGTGGCGTCCTGCACCAAAGCAATGTCGGGAGGAATCCCAACCGGGATCTCCGTGATGCGCGGTACATCCTGCTGATAGAGCTCGGCAACCATGCGACGCAGCTTGGTGCTGGTGAAGTATCCGCGCTCATAGCGGCCGAATCGTCCCGCCCTGCCCGCAATCTGCTGGACCTCCTCAGGGCGCAGCATCCGCAGTGCATGACCGTCGTACTTCTCTTGCTCGACGAACACGATGCGCCTGATGGGCAGGTTCATGCCCATACCAATGGCGTCGGTGGCTACCACCACGTCGGTTTCGCCCTCGCTGAATCGACGTGCCTCCTCGTGGCGCACGTCATGTGGAAGCGCGCCATACACCAATGATGGCCTGAGGCCTGCCGCAGCCACTTGCGCCGCAACGGAATGGACCGCACGGCGCGAGAACACGATGAGCGCGTCGCCGGGCACGGCGCTTCCAGGCAGGCGGAACGCCCTGCGCTCGGCCTGCAGGGGCACCAGTCGGTCGTGCCAGACCGTATGGTGGCTGTCCTCGCACAGCTCCACAAGCTCGCGCACGACGTTCGCCGCATGGGGCGCACAGCAAACGTGCACCTCGCGCGCCGGTATGCCCAGAATCGTCGCCGTCCAGTGGCAGCCGCGGTCAGGATCGGCAACCATCTGGGCCTCGTCTATGACGGCAACGTCGACCGGCGTGTGGAAGTTGGCCATCTCCACCGTGGACGAGACGTGGCGGGCACCGGCCACTTCGGCCAGCTCCTCGCCCGTCAGCAGCGTGCAGGGGCATCCCTCGTGGTTCATGAGCTCGAACTGCTCATAGGCAAGCAGGCGCAGCGGCCCCAGATACGCCCCAGACTCCGCCGCCATGAGCGCTTGCAGCGCGTCATGGGTCTTGCCCGAGTTGGTGGGGCCAACATGCAGCACGAAGTGCCGCTCCATCGTGCGCGCCAGCGGATAGGCGTCCATGGGCACCTCGGGCACGTTTTGGCGCACCCGCAGCTTCAGCTCCACCGCACGCTCGTATTGCTTCTGATAGATCGGGTTCTGCAGCAACGACTCGGCTACCTGCGCAGAGAACGTTGGGCTGCCAAGCGCGGCTGCAACAGAGCGCGCCTTCCTACGACATGCCCGGATCAGCAGGTCGTCGCACACATGCGCGTTGCCGCAAAGCACTCCCAGGACGTCCACGGTCGCCCTGACCTTGCCCACCCGGCGCATGCGACCCGCCAGCAGGCGCTCAATCGTCGTCGCCCCCTCGGCCTTCCCATAGGCGCGGTGCAGAATGCCACTGACAAGGTGAGACCCCTTCACGCGCGCGGCAACCTCTTCCGTCGTGGCCAGGTCCTGTATGTGGAAGTGCTGTCTGCGCATCTTCCCCGCTTCCTGCGCGTCAGCCGCATAGATGCTTGCGCACATCGAGAGGTCCCACGTGCACGCCGCGTCACACACGAAGCGCGCGAGGTCGTCCTGCACCTCCTGGGCCAGCTTGCCGTTGGCAAGGACACCATGGAACGTCTCAAGCGCGAGCTGCTCAAGCGCAGGTTCCAGGGCTTTCGTGCCCAATGCCCGATACGCCTCGCACACCTGAGGCAGGCTCAAGCCGTCCAGGTCTGAGGCTGTGAGCTCCTTGCGGCTGGCCCGCCTCGTCCCCATCAGCTCCCGCTCAATGGCAAGGTAGTTGGGGTTGTCGCGAAGCCTCTGGTAGGTCATGCGCTTTTTGGCTGCCTTCGAGGAGCTCTTCATGTGGCGCTGGCGATAGAGGCCAACGGCCTGCGCACGAACCTCCTCCGGCACGGCGGAACTGCCCGGCTGCGCCGGAAGAACCCCGCGGGTCAGCGAGCGTCTCAGTAGGTTGTCGAGCCTCCTCAGCTGCTTCTTGGGCAGCTGATTGAGCAGGCGATTCCAGTGCGCGAGTTCCATCGTGTCAGCCAAGCACCGTCCTTGCCGCACAAATATGCAGGGCGTCCATTATAGCGGCTGGCGCGACAGGGCTCTCGGCGCACGACCGGCCCCAGACAGCGAGACGCGCACGTGGTCCCTACGCCCTGTTCTGCGCCATCACGCCCACCAAGGCATGCGGAACGTAGGGCTCCTCGAGGTAGGCCAGCTCGTCGGGGGTAAGCACGAGGTCTGCCGCGGCAGCCGGACCCTCAATGTGGTGCGGCTTGGTGGCGCCCACGATGGGGCTGGTCACCTTGGTAAGCAGCCAGGCGAGGCTCACCGCCGTCATGGACGTCTGATGCCGCTCGGCAAGCTCGGCCACGCGCTCGATGATGGCGCTGTCCTGCTCGGCCGTGGCGTCGTACTTCCCCTTGGCGAACGTGTCCTGCTCCAGGCGGGCGCTGGTCTGGCCAGGCAGGCGCGAGAGGCGGCCCGCCGCCAGCGCGCTGTAGGGGCAGGTAGAGATCTGGTCTTCGGCACAGAGCTGCAGCAGCTCGCTCTCGTCCTCGCGGAAGATGAGGTTCATGTGGCTCTGCACCACCTCGAAGCGAGCCCACCCGCGCGCCTCCGCCAGCGCATTGGCCTTGGCCAGCTGGTACGGATGGCAGTTCGAGATGCCCAGCGCGCGAATCTTTCCCGCCCGCACGGCATCGTTCATGGCCGCCAGAATATCCTCGATGGGCGTGTGGTAGTCCCAGCTGTGCAGGTAGTAGAGGTCGATGGTGTCCACGCCCAGCCGGCGAAGCGACGCGTCGATCATGGCGCTCACATAGGCCTTGCCGTCGGGGTAGTCCTGCATGGCCTGCAGGGAGCGCGCGGAGACCTTGGTGGCTATGACGTAGTCGTCGCGCTTGGCGAGCGAGCGCAGCGCCTCGCCCACGTACTGCTCGGAGGTGCCAAAGGAGTACGCCATGGCCGTGTCGAAGAAGTTGATGCCCGCGTCAAGTGCGCCCGCGATGATCCGCCGCGTCTCGGCGGGGCCGAGCGTCCAGGTGTGGAGTGCCCCCTCGCGCACCTCGCCAAAGCCCATGCATCCCAGGCAGAAGCGGCTGACCTCGATGTCCGTGCGTCCAAGCTTTGCGTACTGCATGACCCCCGCTCCTCTTCTCATGCTCGTGACTTCATTGGCAGATGATACCAATATGGCTATTTGTACCATATGTCACCAAGCCCATCGCCGCAATCAGAATCCAAGGTGGACCCGCAGCCGCCAGATGACGTAGATGTGCAGCGGGTAGAAGGCGTAGAACGCATACTTGAGCACAGGACCCCGAATGAATCCCCGACGCCCGTTGTAGAGGTTGATGGGGATGAAGGCCAGGCCGGCACGCCAGGTGGCAAGCGTGATGCAGCAGCCGAGGGCGGTCTTGACCAGCGCATTCTCGCGCAAGACGTACAGCATCATCACCATGGCAAATCCGCGCGGCCCATAGTCACACCTCAGCACCATGGAGGCCAGGACAAGCCCCAGCACGGCATAGGTGCGCAGGCATGGCTGGTCGCCCAGCTCCTCCAACGCATAGATGCCCAGATAGCTGATGAGCAGCGTGAAGAACACGTTTTGGTAGCTGGGGTCAAAGGGGGTGAGGCTGCGCATGAGGTCGAAGATGGGCTCCGAGATTAGCGCGAAGGCAAGGAGGTTCATTCCATAGGCGCGGCGGTCGTGGGTGTGCACGAATCCCTCAACCAGAAGGAAACAGAAGAGAGGAAACGCGATGCGGCCCGCCGACTCGCACAGCGTATACCACGAGATCTCGGTTGCGCCAAGACGGAACAGCGGCGCGCGGAACCACGAGTAGTGTGCAAGGCAATACTTGGCAACATGGTCAACGAGCATGGCAGCAACGGCAATGACCTTGAGGGCGCTGCCCGAAAGGATTCTGAAGCGATCTGGTGCCAATGAGGGTGGTTCCACGGCAATCCCCTGCTCCGCCGCTTGCGCGACAACCAGCATCCTACGTCAAGGAGCCATTATATGCCTACCACTCGCGCGGAAGCGAAGCGTAAGGCGCGGGCGCACGAGGCCGCTGAAGTATCATCGGTAGGAGTAGCACCTCGATGAAGGGACC
>CACXFC010000255.1 GCA_902766835.1 uncultured Coriobacteriaceae bacterium
CCCAGAGGATCCCCTCTCGCTCCTCCTTGGTATACATGGGACTCCTTCCTGGACCAATGCGAGGTCCGAGAATTTGTCCGTGGTCCCAAGGGACACGCCCTTTTTTGTCCCACAGGGCAAAAAAGGGCGTGTCCCTTAATTGCCCCCAGCGGGCGTTAGCTGCCTTTAGCAGGTCACCTTAAAGGGCAGGGCGGGAATCTCGGCGCCGTTGTAGAGGTTCGTGCGGAACCAATTGCTCCAGGCAAAGCGCACTTCCACCGGATCAGATGGCGTTCCCTCAAGCATGACGATCAGGTCGTCACCGCGTGCGGCGGCCTTGAACGGCACGGGCTCTCCCTTGCAGAGGACTTCGAGCGCATTGCACTCGGCGCCGGCAATCACCATGCCGCCCTCGGCATGCTCGAAGTGAAGGATGACGAACGACCCTTTGCGCTCCGCACCGATGCAGCGAGGTGCATCTGCTGGTATGGGCATCCCAAGCAGGTGGTTCATCGCAAGCAGCGCCAGTCGCTCGCCAATGGGCTTCTTCTCCTTGGGGTGAATGTCGTGCTTGTCGCCCATGTCGGTGGCCGAACAGAGCCACACGCGCTCGTCGGTGTCGGCCACCTTCTGCTGGCAGTTGCGGATGGTCACGTAGTCATGGGGCCCCATGCCTATCCACTCGCCAAAGCCCGGTATCTGAACCACCAAGAAGGGCAGGTCAGGGCGCTGCCACGCGCAGCGCCAGTCGGCGATGACGGTGCGCAGGGCCTCTTCGTGGCGCCACTGGGTCCCGTCAATCTCATCGTCGCTTTCGCCCTGATACCACAGCACGCCCCGCGCGGCAAACCCGGCGATGGGGAGCACCATGTAGGTGAAGAGGGCTCCCGGAGCCTCCTTTGTGGGGGTCATCATGCCGGGGTGAATGTGTGATTCACCTGCGTCAACGGCTTGTGCGCCACCAATCTCGAGTCCGCCCACGTCAGCTGGCCCGGATGCCTTCTCTGCCTCGGCTGCCATGAAAGCCTCAATCTCTTCCATGGTTGGGGTCCTGGGAAGGAAGAACTCGTTCCAGGCGGGCCAGACGGCATAGCCCTTGTCGTTCTTGGCAGCGTTGACGCGCCCGTGCGCCAGCAGCTCCTCATAGGGGAGACCCTGGAGCTTCGCATCGAAGGCGGCCGCCAGCTCGGGCTGCACGGCGCGTGCATGCTCTGGCGTCATCCATGCCGCCGAGGTGGTGCCACCGTAGTTGCATCCCACGATGCCGATAGGTATGTCGAGCACCATCTCGAGGCCGCGCGCGAAGTAATAGCCAACAGCCGAGAAGTAGTCGAGGTCCTCAGGCGTGGCCTTGCGCCAGATACCCACCTTGGAGTAGTCGAAGTCGTCCGTCTGGCCAGGGTAGGAGCACTTGGGCTGGTCGTAGAAGCGAATGCGCGGGTTGGCGCAGGTGGGGCGGTAGTCCTCCACCTCCTTGTCGTAGCGCATCCAGAACTCCATGTTGGACTGGCCTCCCGCAATGAAGACCTCGCCCACGGCTACGTCGGAGAGGGTGAGGCTGCTTTCGCCGGATACAACCTCGAGGGTTTCGGTGTCGGAGGCGCGGAGTGGCTCCAGTACGCAGTGCCAGCTGCCGTCCGCATCGGCCACGCAAGAGGCAGTAGTGCTTTGCATGCGCACCTCAACAACGGCATCGGGCTCCGCGGTGCCCCAGATGGTGACCGGCAGCTCGCGCTGCAATACCATGCCGCTGGCAAAGATGGGGGCAAGTGAGAGACCCATGGGTATTCCTTTCCGATGTCTTGGTGACCGCAGAAACCTACTCCTGCTGCTCCATGATGATAGCGCGACATGCGTAGAAGCTGCTCTTGGGAATCCGGCGCATCTCCAGTTGGGCCGCATGCTGCGAACCCCTCGTCAAAAGGTCAGCATCCACCTGGTCTTCTATGTCTCGAAGAGGGGGTGTGCGGACGAGGCCGTGGTCACGAGGCGGCTGTTTCTGGGGGTGGGAGCGTACGTCTTGCTGGGAGCGGTCCTCTCGCATGGCAGTGGCTACGTGCTATTCCGTGGCAGGTGGTGGTACAACGCGGCGGCACTCTTCCCGCTGGGATACCTGTTCGGCTGGCGGGAGACGGAGGCCTTGGGATGGATGAGGGGGAGCTATCGCAGGCAGGTCGCCTGTTCTGCCACGATCTTCGTCGGAAGCCTCATGCTTTCGCTCGTGTCCATGCTGGCCTCCTTCCCGACTCCTGTCACGCTCGCGCTTGAGAGCCTGTCGGCCGTCTGCTTCACCTGGACCCTGCTCCTCTTTTCTCTGTGCAGGCGGGTGACGAGCCCCCTGCTGGGCTTCTTTGGCAGCCTGACGCTGGAGCTCTACCTGATGCATGGGTTCTTCGTCAACCTTTTGCGCCAGCCGTTCTACGACAAGGGTTCGGGCATTATCACCATTGGCAACCCGGTGGCCTACATACTCTTGGTGCTAGCGTGCGGAACGGCCGTGGCTCTGCTCTTCAAACAGGTGACGAAGAGGCTGCTAGGACAGAAGAGCGAAGCGTCTATGTAACAGATTCTCGTAGGCAAGGACGTCGAGCTCGCGCGCAACCTACACTCGTACGGCAATTAAGGGACACGCCCTTTTTTGCCCCGCGGGGCAAAAAAGGGCGTGTCCCTTAATTGCCCCGCGTATATCACTGCCCTTGAACAGGGGCTTAAATCCTTTGCTCGCGCCATCTTCCCTTCTTGATTCAGATTACAGTTAGATTTAGCTAACATAATGACTGTCCTGCGATGAGAAGGAGCGCGTTCGGCATGAAATACTCGGGGATGCCACTCGGCATGTGGGTGCTGTTTGCAGGGTCGTTCCGGAAGAATCTGTCTGCAGTCTACGGATACGACGCCGCTGTGGCCAAGGAAATCGCCGGCAAGGCAAAGCAGCGCTACAAGGAGATTATCCGCGGCCTCCCAGAGTTCGAGAAGGCTGACCGGTTCGAGATGAACATCGTGAGCTGCGCGATGCTCTCCGCCTTCCTCTTGAGCTTGCCGGAGAAGCCTGGGGTCGAGCAGACGACGGAGTACTACCGGGTGTCCATGATGACCCCTCCCATGAGGTGGTTCTGCCGCATGAGCGGAAAGAGGAAGTTCAGCGAGGGGGATATCCAGGGGATGAGGGACACCGCCGCCCTCCGTGCGGCGGACCGCAACCCCTATTCCTGGAACATGGAGTATCTTCCGTACTCGGACGGGAGTGGCTATGAGGCGCGGTTCACGAAGTGCGGCATCTGCGTACTGATGGGGGAGCTGGGGCTCTTTGAGCTGGTCCCCGCCATGTGCCGGCTGGACTACACCATGAGCGAGGCGGGTGGCGCATCAGACTTCGTGCGGGAGTACACGCTGGCCTCTGGCGGTCCCTACTGCGACTGCGGGTACAAGAAGAGGATGGCCAAGTAGACTCCTGGACCTCGATTGGATGAGCGATGGCTGCGACTTTGATGATGCTGGGCGCGATCTGCCTGTTGGCGACGGTTCTCCTGTTCGACTTCATCGTCGTTATCCCCAAGTTCGGCGCGAAGTACTTCGGGGCGCCCGACGACATCAAGGAGATGGCGAGCAAAATGCTCGACCAGCCTGCCTGGGTGAACGCCCTTGGCGTGTGCATCATGGTCGCTGGATTTGTGGGCGTCGCGGCCGTGCTTGTCTGGGCGGTACGTGATACGCTGGAGGCGCGGATGTCTTTCTGGGACGCGTTCCTGCGTTTCCTCATCCTCTTCGAGGGCTACAAGCTCTTCGATGTCGTCTGCTTCGACTATCTCATGCTCACCAAGCTCAAGCTGCCCCTGCGGGTCTATCCCGAGACCGCGGGGTTCAAGGCCTACGACAACTTTGGCTTCAACGCGAAAAGCCAGATAAGCAAGGCGGTTGCCTTCGCGGTCATAAAACCTGCTCATAGCGTGTATCCTCACGATGGGGGTCCGCTGACCGAAGGCTCCCACAACGGCGAGGGCATTCTTGACGCTCCTCTAGACGGCTGGGATGATTCAATAGATAGTCATACCAATAGATAGTTCCATGATGCGATGAGGAGGCATGTTGGCTTATGCACTTCGGTTTTTCGTACATAGGACTCATATGGCTGACCATGCTGCTCGTTCCGAATTTCATTTGGACGAAGAACAAGCCGCAGGGTTATGAAGGCTATGCAGTCAACGAGAATAAGGTACTGCTTTCGCTGGAAAGGGCTGGGCAATTCATTGTCACGCCTACGGCGCTCGTCTTCTCCGACTTCAACTACAAGGGATGGAACTTCTGGGTAGCGGTGCTGCTCGTTTCGTTTTTCTGCATGGCTCTCTACGAGGTCTACTGGATCCGATACTTCAAGAGCGAAAAGACCATGCAGGACTTCTACCAGGGCATCCTGGGAATCCCCGTTGCCGGAGCCACGCTTCCTGTCATCGCGTTCTTCTTGCTCGGAGTGTATGGCGGAAACTCCCTGATGACCATCGGCTCCATCATCCTCGGCATAGGCCATATCGGC
>CACXFC010000256.1 GCA_902766835.1 uncultured Coriobacteriaceae bacterium
CAGGAGGGCATGACCATGGTGGTGGTCACCCACGAGATGAACTTCGCGCGGCGCGTCTCCAACCGCGTGGTCTTCATGGCCGACGGCCAGATTGTGGAGCAGAACACCCCCGACGAGTTCTTCGACCATCCGCAGTCCACGCGTGCGAAGGACTTCCTCGACTCCATCAAGGGACACTAGGGCATAGTGATTCGAGTGCATGATTCCCCGGTATGCAAGCGCCTGGTGAGGTGCTTGGGTATCGGGGAGTTTTTGTTTTCAGATTCCGGAGCGGGGGGGCTGGGGAAAGCCGGCTGGCGCGGACCCGTCTACAAGCGGTCCGCAGCTGCGAACGCGGGGTGTCAGCTGGGCAAAACGTGATAAAAGTTAGCCCCGCAGAGGCAGGCATATGGTAGGTTGGATGGGGGAGTCTTTCATCCTGTGACGTGAGGTGACGTAGGTTGTATTGCTCTAACTGCGGGTTGCAGCTGCCCGACTGGGCGAATTTCTGTGAGCGGTGTGGCGCGCGCGTCCAGCGGTCTGTGGCTAACGATGACCCACTTGACCATGTGGGGCTAGACGACACGACGTCATACGAGCCGCTTTGGCCGGCGCACAGCAGCGGTAGCGAGACTGCCCAGCCAGAGGAGCGCGAAGGTGACTCGCCCGTTGCACCAGAGCCAGAGGTTGACGTCTCGGCGCAGACGGTACTGCTTGAGCCAGAGGATCAAGAGCCTTCGGAAGACGTGCCGCAAGATGACGAGGGCAGTCAAGACGGTCCCAAGAGCGATCAGGACCCAAAGGAAGACTCAGATGACCATCGCGAGCAGGACCACGCGCAGCCTTCATCGACCAGCGAAGAGGAATCGGCTGCATTAGCGGAAGCATCCGAGAGTGTCGAAGAAGGGCCGGACGAGTCTTCCAGTGCTGAGGGTGATCAGCCCGAAGAAGAGCCTGATGCGGCAGAGGCCGACGAACCTGTCGCGGAGGAGCCTCCTGTGGAGGAAGGCCCGCGGAAAGAGCCCGAGTACATAGATGTAGGCGATGAGGATGGCCCCCTCATGATGGGCTCGCCGGTACGCCATCATGTGAACGACACCTGGCAGGGCCGCCAGCGTCCGTCCGAGCGTCGCACGGTAGACCAGGCCACTTCCATGAAGGCCGTGGCCATCGCGGCTGCCGCGGCAATCGTGTTCGGCTTCTTCGTCGCCTTCATACTGATGGGCGGCAGCGGCTCTTCCACAACAGAACAGAATGCCGGCGGTGCGGTGACGCACAGGATTTCGAAGAGCGAGGCCTCGCAAGCTATCAGCACTCTGGACGGCTGGTGGGCCACCGACCGCACCTTCGACGGGCGAACCTGGCACATCAAAGACGGCCTCATGGAAACCTATGCGGCCGACGGACAGCTGGCAAAGCAGGAGCTTGTGGAGGCGTCCTACGTCGAGCGCATGGATGCGGGCCCCGGCGGTATCGAGGGTCAGGGCTATTACTTCCGCGACATCGCCTTCTACCTGCTCGACAACGACCCCAACACGCTGCATGCCATCAACGGCGACGGCACGGCCGACGAGAACGCCAACCTCTTCCGCACTGACCCGCCCGCATTCATGGGCACCGGCACAGAGCCCGCCCAGCCGGTGGCGACGGAAGTGGCCGACGCAAGCGAGTACGTGCTGCCCGAGTCGAACGTCCGCGTGTACGAGACCTCCGAGCTCGAGGCCCTAAGCGACCACGACCTGTTCCTCGCCCGCAACGAGATCTACGCACGTCACGGGTATGTGTTCCAGGCCGGCGAACTGAGCGAGTACTTCAGCTCGAAGAGCTGGTACCACCCCTCGGACGTCTTCAACGAGGGAGACATCTCCGAGGTCGAGCGCCAGAACGTGAGCACGATCCTCTCGCTGGAGCACACGCGCGGCTCGCAGTACGTGTAAGGCCTTACCTCAAGTCCTTGTATGGAGGTGCGCGGTGAAGCGCCTGCTTATGGTGTGCCATGGCAATATCTGCCGTTCGACCATGGCGGAGTTTGTCATGCAAGACCTCATAGCGCGGCGTGGCCTGCAGGACCGGCTTGCCGTTGACTCCGCGGCAACGAGCCGCGAGGAAATTGGAAACCCGCCGCACCGCGGCACGAGGCAGGTGCTGCGCAAGCACGGTGTGCCGTGCGGGGACCACCGCGCCCGCCAGATGACGCGCGACGACTACGAGCGCTACGACCTCATCTGCGGCATGGACCAGGAGAACCTGGCGGGAATGTATCGCATCCTTGCTGGTGAGACGGGGTATGGCTGGAGCTGGGAGCCTGTGAGCGCAGCGTTTGCGCGCAAGGCCGACCCGCAGGGCAAGGTCCATCTGCTGCTGGACTGGTCCGCCCGCCCGCGCGACATCGCGGACCCCTGGTACACGCACGACTTCGAGGCAACCTACCGCGACGTGTGCGAAGGCTGCGAGAGTCTGCTTGACGGCCTGACCGGCGGGGGAGAGCTGTGATGGACGCCGTCCGTGGCACGCCTGAGCTGCTGGTGCCTGCGCAAGGTCCCGAGCAGCTGCAGATGGCCCTGCACTTTGGTGCGGACGCGGTCTACCTCGCGCTGCCGCGCTTTGGCATGCGGGCTGGTGCGCGCAACTTCACAGAAAAAGAGCTAGCAAGCGCAGTGGAGCTTGCGCATGCGCGCGGTGCCAGGGTCCATGTGACGCTCAACACGGTGATGAGCGATGCCGACATGGACGAGCTGCCGCGGGTGCTCGCGTGGCTCGACGGGTGTGGTGCCGATGCCGTGATCGTATCCGACTTGGGAGCTATGGCGCTTGTGCCGCAGTGTGCCCCGCATGTGGAGCTGCACGTTTCCACGCAGGCCTCGGTGATGAACGCGGGTGCGGCGGAGGCGTATGCGCGCCTCGGCGCGCGGCGCATCGTGCTGGCCCGCGAGATGACGTTGACGCAGACTGCCGAGCTGCGGCGTCGCCTGACGAGCGAGGTTGAGCTCGAGGTGTTCGTGCACGGGTCGATGTGCATGGCGTATTCGGGCCGCTGTCTGATTTCCGCCGAGCTCATGGGGCCGGCGCGATCTGCTGCGAAGGGCGCCTGCACGCAGCCCTGCCGCTGGGCATGGTCGCTGGTGGAGGAGCGCAACCCAAGCGCCGTGGTCGATGTGGTGCAGGACGAGCGGGGCTCCTACCTGCTCTCGTCGAACGACCTCTGCCTGCTTGAGCACCTGGACGACCTGCGCGAGGCGGGCGTTGACGCGCTCAAGATTGAGGGACGTGCCAAGGGGAGCTACTACACTGCCTGCGTGACCAATGCCTACCGGCACGTGCTCGATGGAGAGGCGCCGGACAAGTGGCTGGGCGAGCTAGACGCCGTGAGCCACCGTCCCTATTCCACGGGCTTCCTGCTGGGAGCGCCCACGCAGAACCCGGGGCGCGTGGACTACGCGCGCGAACGGCTGCTGGTGGGCGTGGTGACCGGCTGCGAGCAGGTGGAGGCAGGCGTGTGGCTGGTGAGCCTGACCTGCAGAAACCGTGCGCCGCAGGGAGCCGTGGCAGAGGTGCTGGCGCCCGGCGCGGACGTGCGCGGGCTGCCCCTGGCGGGCCTGGAGATGCGCAACAAAGACGGCTTCTGGCAAGCCGCGGACCAGCTGCAACGAAACGGCGCCACCTATCGCCTGCAGACCCCATGGCCGCTAGAGCCTTACGACCTGCTCTGCGTGTCCCCTAATTGAGGAACGGTGGACGTGCCAAAGGGAAGGCTTCCCTATGGCGAAATGGACGGTGCCGCTGCACTGGCCGCCGGCTCTCCCTGCCGGCGGCTAAGACATGCGCCCATTGGTTTTTGTCCGCGATGGTCGGTACACTATAATGCCTTACGCACGTACCCCGACCCTGGGAGTCTTATGGCTTACGATCAGCAGCAGCTCTTTTCCTTCGATCAGCCCGCGGAGCCCACACCGGCTCCTGCCGCCCCCACCTATGCGCCGGCAGCCTTTGCCGCGCCCATAGACCTCAGCGGGCTCAACCCCGCGCAGCACCAGGCGGTGATGTGCACGAGCGGGTCCCTGCTGGTGCTGGCTGGCGCAGGTTCGGGAAAGACGCGCGTGCTTACGTACCGCATCGCCCACATGATTGCCGACGAGGGCGTGCGGCCCTGGCAGGTTTTGGCCATCACCTTCACCAACAAGGCGGCGGCCGAGATGCGCGAGCGCTTGGGAAAGCTGCTGCCTGGGGGCACGCGCGGCATGTGGGTGTGCACCTTCCACGCCATGTGCGTACGCATCCTGCGCGAGGACGGCGAGCTTCTGGGGTATCGTCCCAACTTCTCCATCTACGACGACGATGACTCGCGCCGTCTGGTGAAGGCCATCATGAGCGACCTTGACATCGACACCAAGCAGGCGCCGCTCAACTCGGTGCGCTCGCTCATCAGCCAGGCGAAGAACGCGATGGTCGACGCAGACGAGATGGAAGCCCATGCGTCGTCGCCCCAGCAGCGCGCTGCGGCACGCGTCTACCGCGAGCTGCAAAGGCGTCTGGCGCGCGCCAACGCCATGGACTTCGATGACCTGCTCGTCAATGCCTACGAGCTGCTGG
The DNA here is from genome assembly GCA_902766835.1 of uncultured Coriobacteriaceae bacterium. Lineage (GTDB taxonomy): Bacteria > Actinomycetota > Coriobacteriia > Coriobacteriales > Atopobiaceae > UBA1367. Next base: position 4,570 of record CACXFC010000256.1, read on the forward strand.
CCAAGCACCCGGACGTGCTCGAGCGCTACCAGGAGCGCTTCCGCCAGATCAGCGTGGACGAGTACCAGGACACCAACCATGTGCAGTACAAGATAACCAACCTGCTGGCGGCACGTTACCAGAACCTGATGGTCGTGGGCGACGACGACCAGTCCATCTACTCGTGGCGTGGCGCCGACATCCGCAACATCCTGGCCTTCCGCAAGGACTACCCCAACGCGACGGTGGTCAAGCTCGAGCAGAACTACCGCTCCACCGGCCACATCCTCGAGGCCGCAAACGCCGTGGTGGCCAACAACGCAAAGCGCGAGACCAAGCGGCTCTACACCAACTCGGGCGACGGCGAGCGCATCAGGGTCTTCCAGGCGGCGGACGAGCGCGACGAGGGCCGCTGGATTGGTTCCGAGATCGAGAAGCTTCACGACGCCGGTACCAGCTACGATGACGTGGCCGTCTTCTACCGCACCAACGCGCAGTCGCGCATTCTGGAAGACATGTTCCTGCGCGCCGGCGTGCCCTACAAGATCGTGGGCGGCACGCGCTTCTTCGACCGTGCCGAGATCCGCGACGTCATGGCCTACCTCAAGCTGGTGGTCAATCCCGACGACGACGTGAGCGCCGAGCGCGTGGTCAACACGCCGCGCCGCGGGGTGGGCACCACCTCCATTGCCAAGGTGCGCGCCTATGCGGCGGCCAACGGGATCTCGTTCTTCTCGGCGGCGCAGGCCTGCATTGCCGAGACGGGCATCCTTCCGGCAAAAGCCCGAAACGGCCTCTCGGAATTCTGCGGGGCCGTTGAGGCGGGGCGTCACTATGCGGGCGACCTTGCCGACGTCGTGCAGATGATTGTGGAGAAGGCGGGCCTGATCAGGGCGCTTGAGGCGGAGAACACCGTTGAGGCAGATTCCCGCATCGAGAACATCAAGGAATTCTTTGGCGTGGCCCAGGAGTTTGACGAGACCCACGACGACGTGGCCGAGACGCTCGAGAGCCTGCGCCAGCTGCGCGAGGCCGGGGCGCTGGGCGATGGGGGAGCGGCCAGCACGCCGCTGGTGGCCGACGGCCCCGAGCTCCCCCAGGTGGCTGCCGAGAAGCTGCCGGCCCTGATGGAATGGCTAGCCCTGCGCAGCGACCTCGACTCGCTCGCCGGGTCCTCAAGCGCCATCACCATGATGACGATCCACTCCGCCAAGGGCCTCGAGTTCCCCGTGGTGTTTGTGGCGGGCATGGAGGAGGGACTCTTCCCGCATCGCGCGCATGAGGGCGAGGGTGAGTCCATCGAGGAGGAGCGGCGCCTGGCCTACGTGGCCATCACGCGCGCCGAGCGGCGGCTCTACCTCACCTACGCCACCACGCGGCGCGTCTTTGGCTCGGTGCAGGCCAACCCGCCCAGTCGCTTTCTGGCCGAGATCCCACCCGAGCACCTGCATTCCACCGGCATTGGCAGCTCGGGCCTCAGTGGCGTGGGCTGGGAGAAGCGCGGCGACCGTCACGGCACCTACGGCAGCGGCCGTGGGTCCGAGGTGTACGGTGGCCACGTCTTTGGCTCGCGCACGCGCTCGACGGGTGGTTCGCGCGACGCTGCCACCCCGATCAGGCCGAAGAAGCCCGAGCCCATCCGGCGCGACGCGGCCAAGGCGGCCGAGACCTTTGCGGCGGGAGACCACGTTGCCCACAAGACCTTTGGCCCCGGCGTGGTCAAGTCGGTGGCAGGCGACACCATCGAGGTGTTCTTCTCGCGCACGGGCAAGACAAAGAAGCTGCTCAAGGGCTTTGCGCCCATCGTGCGGATCGAGGGATAGGCTGCCCAAGGGTTCAGCACGCATTCTGGGAAATATAGGGAGAAATAGAAATTAAGGGACACGCCCTTTTTTGCCCCGCGGGGCAAAAAAGGGCGTGTCCCTTAATTTCTTTGCCTAGCAGGAAAGAGAGGCGTGTCCCTTAATTTCCGCAGTTCTTAGCCTAGCAGTGCGATCGTCCGCGCGACGATGGCGGCACAGTGCTCCGCCTCTTCCTTTTCGGAGAGGCGGTACGAGCTCTTGCTCGACTCGTCGGCGTTGTCCGAAATGGTGCGCACGATGACGAAGGGCACCTCGTTGCGGGCGCATACCTGGGCAATGGCCGCTCCCTCCATCTCGCAGCAAAGCGCGCCAAAGGTTGACACGATGCGCTCCTTTACCTCCTGCGAGCTGACGAACTGGTCGCCAGAGGCCACGCGCCCACAGCGCACGTTGATGTCGGGGGTAACCTCGGCTACCGCGCGGCAGACGGCCTCGCGCAGCCACGCGTCGGCGGCAAAGCCCACCGATTCCATGCCAAACAGCACGCCCGGCGCATACCCCAGGCCGGTGACGTCCACATCGTGCTGCACGGCGTCGGTTGATACCACGAGGTCGCCCACATGCAGCTCCGGGCTCAACGACCCGGCAACGCCGGTGTTTATGACATGGGTTGCGCCAAAGCGCTCGACCAGGGTCTGCGCGCACATGGCAGCATTGACCTTGCCAACGCCGCAGCGCACAACTACCACCGTGCGCCCGCCAAGACTTCCCTGGTGAAATGCCATGCCCGAGACCACGCTCTTTTGGTCGCTCTCAAGCTGGGCGATGATGGTCTGCACTTCGACGTCCATGGCGCCGATGATGCCGATGATTGCGTCCATTGCTACTCCGAGAAGGTGAAAGCGCGTCCGTGCGCTGCCTCAAACGAACATGGCTATGATAGCGTCCCATGAACCACGCGTTCGCCGTGCCACACCCTTTCCGCACATGCGCGTGCCCTGGGGTCGGTTCTGGCGGCACGCGCATGTGCGGCAATTAAGGGACACGCCCTTTTTTGCCCCGCGGGGCAAAAAAGGGCGTGTCCCTTAATTGCCCCCCAGCGAACGTTACTCACTAGTGACACTGCGCTCCCGCTTTGCCTCGAGGCTCAGCATCTGCTCGATGTAGACCTTGTTCGCAATCAGGCTGATGGCGTTCTGGAGCAGCGACGGAAGCGTGCCGGTGACGGGCTCTCCGCGCAGGTTCACCAGCGCAATGGGGGCCGAAAGGACATCTGCGCTGGTAGCTGTAGCACCAAACCGCGCGGCAAGCGTCTGCTCAAGGGCGTCTGCAAGCTGGTCGTAGGCACGTGCAAAGTCCACCTCGGCATCCCGGCACAGCTCGTAGAGCAGCGTCACCTGCGCGATGGGAAGCACGCGCTTGAACGTGCAGACAAACAGCAGGGAGGCAAGGTGGCGGCGCGTGTAGCGCTTGCGCGTTGGCGCTGGCATGACGTGCTGCTTCACGTAATTGTTGACCATCGAGCCCGTGACAATCTTCTCGTCAGGCCCATAGAGCGGTGCGAGCTCCGTTTGCACGATGGAAATCAGCTGGTCGCGGTACAGCTCGATGCGCGGCATCTCGTCTATGCGCGAGATGTGGAGAGACGACATGGACTGCACCAATTTTGCGTATGCGTCGTCATAGTCAAATGGCTCAGTTATCTCTACTTTCTTGCGCGCGGACATGGGCGCTTCCTTCCCAGAAGGTTCATCGTTAACCATACAATCTAGTATTCAAGACTAGATGAGGCAATAACGGGGGTATGATAGGGGAGAGAGACTTCAGGAAACCATCATCTGGGAGATCGCATGAACGCTCAGAAGATCGCATTGCTTACCGACACGGGAACCAACACGCCCGCGAGCTTCATTGCAGAGCACGACATTCGGGTCGCGCCGCTGCAGATTACCTACTCTGACGGGACCTCCTACCGCAGTGGCATCGACATCACGGCTGCCCAGCTGATCGAGCGCTTCAAGGACGAGATTCCCAAGACCTCGCTGCCCACGCCGCAGTACATCCGCGACCTGTTTGAGCAGGCACGCGCCGACGGGTACGAGCGCGCGGTGTTCGTCACCCTCTCGTCGGGCCTCTCGGCCACCAACCAGACCGTCAAGCTGGTGGCGTCGCAGATGGAGAACTTCCCCGTTGTGGTGGTCGACTCGCTTTCCATTGGCGTTGCCGCGGGCATGGTCGTGATTGCCGCGGCGGAGATGATCGAGGCCGGCGTGCCCTTCCACTGCCTGCAGCGCAAGCTCGACGCCCTGGCAGCCACCACGCGCGTCTACTTCTCCACCAAGACCCTCGAATACCTGCGCAAAGGCGGCCGCATCTCCGAGCCGGTGTACCGGCTGGGCAGCATGCTCAACATCAAGCCGGTCATCATGTGCAACGAGTCGGGCCATTACGTGGTGGCCCGCAAGGCGCGCGGCTGGGAGCGCTCGCTCGAGACCGAGGTGCGCCTGGCGCAGGAGCATGCGCAGAAGTTCAAGAAGGTGCGCCTGGCCATCTGCTGCTCGGATGCCGATGACTACTTCGACATGCTCGAGGAGCGCCTGCGTGCCGCAATGGCCGAGGTGGGCGTGGAGATCGAGAGCTTCGTGTACTCTGACGTCTCGCCCGACCTTCTGGTGCACACCGGCCCCGACTTGGTGGGCATCGGCGTCCAGGGCGTAGCGTAGGAGCAGGGTGGCGTGCGGAAAGGGGTACGCCCCCAGCGCGCGCTTGCCACCAGCAGGAAACTAGGGGACACGCCCTTTTTGCCCAACTGGGCAAAAAGGGCGTGTCCCCTAGTTTCGGGCATGTGAAAAAAGCATAGCCCCAGAGTACCCCACTTCGCGGCATATGCGAGGTGTACGGTGAGCGATTGCTTGTCGTTCCAGTTGTAAGCAACGGCGTCGTTTTGGGCAGAAAAGGCATTCCACCTAAAGAAGTTCGGGTGGAATAATAACGTGTATCACGGTACCGATTACACGAATTGGTTGGCTTTCATCGACAACTATGTCGTCATATGGCTGATAGCTGTCGGAGGTAAGCATAAGCTTGTGGGATCCCTTAAACCACCTGCGCATGAGGGCTTGATGGTCATCGGTCTCGACGATGACAATTCGACCGTTTTCTGGTTGCAGCGTGGGGTCGAAAACAGCGATGGAGCCATCGGGTGCCACGCGACTCATGCAGTCGCCTTCCACTACTACCGCCTGGGCGTGGGGATGATTATCAAGTAACGTCGATGGCACCTCTATGGTATGGCCAATAATGTCCTCTTCAGAGAAGGCTCCGGCATGGACACGACCTAGGGTGACAATTGGGACGGTAGCTATTGGTAAAGCTTTTAACGAGTCTGTCTCCAGTAACCTGGTGTTCGACAGGGTTGCGATGAGCTCGCGAAGGTAGGGGGTGTCCTCATTGCCTTCAGGTGTTAAGGCGGCGGTAGGGGAGTCCTTCTTGTGGATAGAGTCGTCATCTTCTGCGGGCGACGCCATATGGGAGTCGTCAAGTCCATGGAAGAAAGTTTGCTCGGTCACGCCGAAGAAGGCGGCAAGCCGAGGAATCTTGTCACGACTGGGCAGTGTAAGCCCCTTCTCCCACTGTGAAATAGTACTTTGATCAACGCCAATAGCCGCACCAACAGTCTTCTGGGTGAGGTTCGCGTTTAGCCGCAGAGTTCGTATGGTGTCGCTCATGCACATGGTTCTACAGGTGCCGCCTATCGACTTTGACTAGAGATGTGAGCACTCTGCGTCTTTTGTCTTGGATCTCTTTACCAGACGAAATTTTATAGAAGCGATAGATGTGTCAGAACGGTCTCTCAGAAGTCGAGAAGGTACATATGAGGCTGAACTCACAAAAATATGAGTGATACAAATATATGAATAACAAATACTATGCAAACCGTTAATTAAAATGTATTTGGCCTACGCTCGAATTACTACTCTACTGAAGAGATGAAGAGAATTAATACACAGTTAAAAGCCTAAATAGACGCACGGCATGCTCCCTGCTGGCAGATAAGAGTTCGCTGCATCGCCTGTTCGCCCCGACGTCCATCTCTGGGCATTAAATATGAGATATACTCATATCTCATGGAGATTAGTTGTACATCGGCATGTGTATGAGCACAGAGGGGCGAGCGGAGCTAGTTGTTGGGTGAAGCAACCACATACAAGGGGACAGAAGCAGTATTTCCCGGCGCGGCTGCGCGTGCGGCAAGATTGCATGCGGAGCTGGGGGACGAACCGCTGCAGGGCATCGAGAGCAGGTCTGTCTATCGTGTGCTGAAGCGAGTGTTCGACGTGTGCCTTAGCGTTTGCGTGCTGGTGCTACTGAGCTGGTTATTCGTGGTTGTGGCATTGGCAATCAAGATTGATGACCCCAAGGGTCCCATCCTCTTCATTCAGGAGCGCGTGGGGAAGGACGGAAAAGCGTTCCGCATGCTGAAGTTTAGAAGCATGTGCAATGATGCGGAGATGCGGCTGGTCGAGTTGCAACATCTCAATGAAAAGGACGGTCCAGTCTTCAAGATTGCTGATGACCCGAGAATCACTCGGGTAGGAAGAATCATCCGCAAAATTAGCCTCGACGAGATGCCACAGTTCCTCAATGTGCTAGCCGGTGACATGTCTGTGGTGGGGCCTCGCCCGGCACTGCCAAACGAGGTCCGCCAGTATACGGACTATCAGCGACAGCGGCTGCTAGTTCAACCAGGGATTACCTGTTATTGGCAGACCCGTCTCAACCGGGACACCATCGGTTTCGATGAATGGGTCGATCTTGATTTGCTCTATATCCGCAAGTGCGGCCTGTGGACAGACTTCAAGCTCATCGTCCAAACCGTAGGCGTCGTGCTTACTGCGCAAGGGAGCTAGGTATGACGACAGCATCCGACAGACTCAAAGACAGTCGATACAGAATCTTCAACACATACGTGAACGCGCTCAGTTTGGATGAGACGGTCGCAGAGGTTGAACGCATCATTGCGGATGGCGTGCCTACGCAGCATGTGGTGATTAATGCAGCCAAAGTTAACCTCATAGAGGACGATCCGGATTTGGCTGATATCGTCAATGCGTGTCCGCTCATAAATGCGGATGGTGCGTCAATTGTCATGGCGGCAAAACTGCTCGGTGTTCCCGTCACCGAGCGCGTGACAGGCATCGATCTCTTCCTGCGGCTCGTGGAGGTTGCGGCGAAGAACGGATATGGCATCTACCTCTTTGGGGCACGCGAAGAGGTTGTTACCAAGGTAAAGAGAATCTTCGAGGAGACCTATCCGGCCCTCCGCATCGTTGGCTATCGCAATGGCTATTTCTCTGAGGAAGACGAACCTCAGATGGTTGAAGAGATGGCTGCGTCAGGTGCGGACATGATGTTCGTCGCATTCTCATCGCCAAAGAAAGAGTACTGGGTTCACAAGTACCTCGAGCAGCTCGGTATCCCCTTCGTAATGGGGGTTGGCGGGAGCTTCGATGTAGTTGCAGGCGTCACGGACCGTGCACCCATGTGGATGCAAGAACACGGCCTTGAGTGGCTTTACCGGTTTATGCAAGAGCCTGGAAGGCTTTGGAAACGTTACATCGTAGGCAATGCGAGGTTTGCGTTGCTCACGCTTAAATACAAGTTTAGGTAGTGGGGTTTGTTGTTATGGTCAACGTAATTGGACTCGGTTACATCGGCTTACCCACGGCGCTCATGATGGCGTCGCATGGCGTGGCGGTAGTCGGTACGGACTGCGAACCAACTCTGATTGAGACGCTTCGCGCCGGTCGTACGACCTTTAAAGAAGAGGGACTGGACGAGCTCTTTGCCGCGGCAGTCAAAGAGGGCATCGTTTTTACTACGGAATACCAAGTATGCGATACATACATCATCTCGGTGCCAACGCCCTACGAAAAGCTATCCAAGCAGATTGATCCAAGCTACGTGGTCGCTGCTGTCAAGTCTGTGCTCGAAGTGGCCCCGAATGCTGCCACGCTTGTGATTGAATCAACCGTCAGCCCTAACACGATTGACCGCTTCGTACGTCCGGTTGTGGCTGAAACAGGACGCACGGATGTCCATCTTGCACATGCTCCAGAGCGCATCATTCCGGGAAACATGGTGTACGAGCTGAAGCACAACAACCGCACTGTGGGCGCGGATGATTCAGAGGTCGCCGAGCGAGTCAAGGAGCTTTACGCTTCTTTCTGCCAGGCGGAGATATCGATTACCGACATTCGCACTGCCGAAATGACCAAGGTGGTGGAGAACACTTTCCGCGACATCAACATCGCCTTTGCTAACGAGCTGACAAAAATCTGCCGCGTGGGTGGGATGGATGTCCACGAGGTTATTCGTATTGCCAACAAACACCCGCGGGTGAACATCCTCAATCCCGGTCCTGGCGTGGGTGGGCACTGCATTTCTATTGATCCGTGGTTCTTGGTAGGCGACTATCCCGAGACGGCCAACTTCATTCGCCTCGCGCGTCATACCAATGACTCCATGCCTGAGTGGGTCTTGGGGCGGGCTTTTGACGTCATGCGCGAATGTCACATCACGGATTCTAACAGGGTGGGTATTTATGGCATCACCTACAAGGAAGACGTAGATGATGTTCGCGAGAGCCCGACGCTGCAAATGCTGGCAAGTATGGAGCGTCATCTGGTGGCTGACCCCTGCCGCGTGTACGACCCTTGGGTGGAACGGGATATCGTGCCAGGTCAGGTACATACCATGGAGGAATTCCTCGACGGTCTCGAGATGGTAATTGTGATGGTGGGCCACTCTCAGATAAAGAGCCACCCCGAGCTTTTTGGCAATCGCGTCCTGCTTGATACCCGCAACGTCCTCGGTGACGGACCGAACATCTACAAGCTGTAGGAGGTGGATGTGAGGTGGGCCGAAAGAAGGTCATGCTCGTCTTTGGGACGAGACCAGAAGCCATAAAAATGTGTCCGCTTGTCAAGGTACTCAAACAGCATCCTGACAAGTTTGAGACGTTGGTCTGTGTTACCGGCCAGCATCGTGAGATGTTGCAACAGGTGCTGGATACCTTCTGTGTCATACCGGACTATGATCTGCATGTGATGCGACCCGGTCAGACGCTCTTCGACATTACGAGCGGCGTGCTTGCTGGCATGAAACCCTTGCTTGATGCAGAGCAGCCTGACGTCGTTCTCGTGCATGGAGATACCACCACCAGTTTCGCATCTGCCCTCGCAGCCTTCTACCAACAAGTGCCCGTCGGACATGTGGAGGCAGGACTTCGCACGCATGACCTACATAGCCCCTGGCCAGAGGAGTTTAACCGGCAGGGAGTGGACCTGCTTTGCGATTGGTACTTCGCACCGACTGAGACTTCGCGACAGAACCTCCTTAATGAGTGCAAACCCGATAGTCGCATATGGGTTACGGGAAATACTGGTATCGATGCATTGACAACTACCGTACGACAGGACTACCGACATCCACTTCTCGATTGGGCTCGTGGATCGCGGCTCATTCTGGTAACGGCGCATCGTCGCGAGAACCTTGGCGAGCCTATGCATCGCATGTTTCGCGCTATCCGTCGGGTAATGGAGAACCATCCGGACACGAAGGCCCTCTATCCCATCCACATGAATCCGCTCGTACGCAATGCCGCGCACGAAGAACTTGATGGTTTTGATCGGCTGCGACTTGTGGACCCCATGGACGTGCTCGACTTTCACAACTTCCTTGCGCGTTGCCATCTTGTACTCACTGACTCAGGTGGAATTCAAGAGGAGGCGCCTAGCCTTGGAAAGCCGGTGCTTGTGATGCGAGACACCACAGAGCGACCCGAGGGTGTTGACAGCGGAACGTTGAGATTGGTGGGCACGTCGGAGGAAGGCATATTCGAAGCCTTTACAGAATTGCTCGATGATCCAGCTGCATATGAGGCCATGAGCCGTGCAAGCAATCCCTATGGTGATGGTCACGCGAGCGAGCGCATCGTCCACGCGTTGTGTGGGGGTGCGTAGTGAACCAATTCATGCAAAGATGCCTCATACCCTTTGCGCCTTTCCTGGCAAAACACCAACAGGAGGTGTTAGCTCTCAGATTTAGGAAAGCGCTAGGAAGGCGCATGGAGAATCCGCCTCGTTCGTTCTATGACAAGCTCTTTTGGATGAGCGTTCATACGGACACGTCGCTCTGGTCAGCTCTGGCGGACAAAGTGCAAGTTAGAGCCTATATCTCCAAACGTTGCGGATCCGAAATCCTTACGGATCTGTACGCAACGTACGACAAAGCCGAGTCTGTTGATTTCGACGCCCTGCCCACGAGCTTTGCCATAAAGACCAACAATGGATGCGGAGCCAACTACCTGGTCAAGTCCAAGACTGAGGTGGATCTGGAAGACATCAGAAGATCACTGCGGTATTGGCTTGCCTTCCCTTACGGCGAGCTCACTGGCCAGATGCATTACGCGCGCATAGTTCCGCAGATTCTTGTGGAAGAACTGCTGTTCCAAGCCCACAATCCAAACGCAACGCTGGTTGACTATAAGTTCTACTGCTTCAATGGTGTGCCGCGGTACTGCTATGTGGTGTCCGAGCGACAGTTCGATCAAAAGCATTCTCACAGCAGGATGATGTACGACATGGAATGGCATCCAATGCCTGACGTGTTCGTGAAAGGCAAGCCACTCTCATTTGTAGAGAGGCCTGCTGCCCTTGAGCGCATGAAGAGCGTGTCTTCAAGGCTATCAGAGGGTATCCCCTTCGTCCGCGTGGATCTCTATGAGGTCAATGGTGAAGTCAAGTTCAGCGAAATGACCTTCTTGCCTGGAATGGATCCAGGGTATACGGAGACCTTCCAGAGCAAGCTTGGAGGTCTCATTGAGCTCCCCCCATCGACCTTGCCGACACATGCGGGGAGAGGATAGGGCCATGCAGCTGAACCAGAAGCAACCCCGCACCATAGTCTCAATGACATCTTTCCCCGACAGGATGGCTGGACTCCACCTGACGGTGAGGTCGTTGCTGGAGCAGACTGTTCCAGCAGACCTGCTCATTATCTGGCTGGCGGCATCACAGTTTCCCCATGGCATGGATGACGTGCCCGAGTCTCTCACAGCGCTTCTGTCTGAGCGTTGCGTTATAGGATGGTGCGAGGACTATCGTTCGTACAAGAAACTGATTCCTACGCTTCTCGAATTCCCCGATTCGACGGTTATTACTGCAGACGATGACATAATCTATGAGCCCAAGCTTATAGAGAAGCTGCTTCGCGGGGCAGAGGCTCATCCAGATTGTGTCATAGCGTCGCGCGTCACCAAGGTGAATCGCATCAATGACGTGCTGTTTGTCGATACGGGTGGTTGTTCGTATTGGGAGAATCCGTCATATCTGAATAAGCTGGTCGGCTGCGCGGGCTGTCTCTATCCTCCTCACTGCCTAGACGATGAGGTACAAAACGTAGAGGCATTCATGAGTCTTGCTCCAACGAGTGACGATGTATGGTTCTGGTTGATGGCAGCGAAGGCTGCGACAAAGGTTTATCGAATCGCTGATGGTGACTGGCTCCCGAGGCAAAACCCAGTTAACAGCGGAATCAAGCCGCTTTCACGGGCAAACGATGGGGAGCTTGGCTTGTTCTATCGACATCTCGACAACGTCCGAGCCGCCTACCCCGATATCAATGAAGCCCTGATGGGAGAAGGGGCTGGTTCAGGAATCAGGGAAAGGGACGACCGGGGATTTCGCGTGAGAGCTGGCCGCTTGTCGTATTCGATGCGCCGCCTCCCCGTGCTCAAGCAGGCTTATATTGCCTACCTCAGGCATAAGAACGAAAGGTTGGCCGTATCTCGTTACAACGCGAGGCGAATGACGGTGCTAGAGCAGAAGGTGTCTGAGTCTATGGAGGCGCATCATGATGTCTCCTAAGGAATCTCCGAAAATAAGCGTCATCGTCCCCGCCTTCAATGTGAGCGAATCGGTCTTTGAGGAGTGTTGCCGCAGCATTAGCGAGCAGACGGAGACGTCCTACGAAGTCATCGTTGTTGACGATGCGAGTACCGCTTCTGCCGCTGAAGCTATCGAAGAGATATGTTCTCGCTACGGCTTCCAGCTCCTGAAGAACACAAGTAATCTCGGCGTTTCTCAAACGCGCAATCGGGCTATTGAAATAGCGCGGGGCGATTACCTCACGTTTATTGATTCGGATGACTGCGTGTATCCCGACTTTTTCGAAGAGACGCTTGAACTCATCGAGCGCACGGGTGCGGATTGCGTGATAGGCGAGCTTGAATTTACGGCGCCTGACGTTTACCTGCCATCTCGAGCAACCGAAGCCATCGATTACGGGCTATTCGATGGCTCTCGCCTTACCTATGTGATGAAAGGGACGCTCGCTGGGCGGGACTTCATGCCCAAAGATGTGAGAATCAACCATTCTTTTGTGCATGCAGGTCCGTGCGGACGGATTTACCGTAAGACCGCGCTTGGAGACGTTTCTTTTGATACAAGCTTGGCGATCGGCGAAGACATCAAATTCAATCTTGACTTCTTGGCGCAGGCACGCGCGTGTGTTCTGGTCAGAAAGACATGGTACCAGTACAAGCAACACACCGCGTCTGCCACTAACAACCTGACACGAGAGGGCATTAACGCCCAAATACGCCTCTGCTCTTACCTTTGCGGGAGCGATGTCATTGCTGCTTACCGGTTAAAGCAGGAGGCATATGGGCGCATCCTCGCATCACTCAAGGTAATCATTGGCAAAGGGGTCACGCGTCTTCAAATCGGATACTTCGATAAGCGCAAGGAGGTCAAGAGGCTACTCGAACTTGCCTCCTTTGCTGAGGCGCTCTCTTCTATCAGGCTCGCGTACTTCGACTTATCGCCAAAGGACAGACTTTTCGTGGGCTTGGCGCGAAGGCGTTGTTGCGGGCTGCTGCTGCTCATTTTTTCGGCCAATGCATTCGTCGAGGGGCTACGGAACGCACTTCTCGCGTTGCGCCGGCCAAGCTATGGATTCGGCAGGTGATCTGATGTCGAAGATAGCGATAGCGACCATGGTTGGACAAAACCACGGCAACCGCCTCCAGAACTATGCGCTGCAGACAGTCTTAGAGCGTATGACAGGCTGTCGAGTCGAGACCCTTAAGCCCTGCTACGGACCTAACTCGGCCAATCAGGCTGCTAAGGCCATGCTGCGTCATGTGATTCCTCAAAGGCGATGGGCGCGTTTCGCCTCCTTTGACGCAAGGCACATGCGTTTTTCTACGCATCGTATGGATGACGCCAGACTTAGCGATGCAGGCTATGATCTTTTTGTCATAGGATCTGATCAGGTGTGGAATCCGACCTTCGACATTACCGGTGACGCAGAGTATCTCCCGCAGGTCGAGAAGGATAAGAAGGTCGCGTATGCTGCCAGCTTCGGGGTTGACCGCGTTTCAGATGACGATGGTCATATCGGTAGCCTGCTGAATGATATCGCACGTATTTCAGTTCGCGAGGAAGCCGGACAGGCTATCGTGCGAGAGTTGTCTGGGTGTGAGGCGCAGCTTGTGTTGGACCCGACGCTGCTCCTGACCGCGGGAGATTGGCTCGCCGTAGCGCAAAAGCCTAAGCTGCCCGTAAACATGGGCAGCTATCAGCTTACTTATGCCCTTGGTGAAGGCGTTATTCCGCAAGTTGACCAGACGCTGGACCTTGTTGACCTTAGGGATCGAAACCTCCCTATTGGTCCAGCAGAGTTCGTGTGGCTGATTGCGCATGCTGCGTGCGTTTGCACCGACTCATATCATGCCGCGCTGTTCTCGCTGCTCATGCATACCCCGTTTATTATTTATGGGCGACAGTCTCATAACGAGGATATGTCGAGTCGATTCGAGACTCTTGCCAAGCAATTCGATCTCCAGATGCATCGCGAGAATGATGGAGCCAAACTTATGAGCTCCAGTCAAATTGACTGGGACCATATCGATCGCCTACGCGCGTACCACCGAAGTCAATCCACCACGTTTCTGGAGGAGGCGCTTCGTGATGCGAACCTCATATAATCGTTCATATATATACGAGGACGTAAGCATCCCTATCGTATTTGCCTGGGAAGAGCTTATCGCGTCGGTGTTGGTTCTCGTACCGGCACTGTTCAATGACATCCTGTCCTACAGCATGAGAAATGTGATGCTTCTGGCCGGATTTGCCATGGTTATATGCCTTTTTCTCAGGCATAAAGACTTCAACCTTGCACGCATCGGTATCGGATACGGTTGGCTGCTGTTCGCGATCGTGGTTATTAGCGGTAGGTTCGTGGGTGGCAGCGAGCTCCGGTTTGCGCAGATGGCCTTTCCAATCATCTCGTTCATATCATGCATGGCGACGAGCTCCACGTCTTGGCTCAAGGTGATGTTTGGCTGTGCGGTGGTTCTGTTGAGCATTCACCTTACGGCGACTCTGGTCTTCTATGTTGCTCCTGACCTTTACTTGCAAACAATCAAAACTCGCTTCTTCCTAGAAGATGTCAACGCTGTGGGGTATCAGTCTGGACTTACCGCGCACTTTAGCAACAACGGTTTCATCATGGCGACTGGGTTCTTGCTTACGGCTTGCCTCGCCCTAAATGCCAAAGGCCGTGTGCGTAGGTGGTGGATTGCGTTGGCTGCCCTCTTTTTCCTTGGGCTCGCCCTTACTCAAAAACGTGCGCATCTGGTTTTTGGAATTGCGGCCTTTGCACTTCTCTTCATAGTGACGGGGAAGAGGGGCAAGGTGTTTAGGGTGTGCGCCTTTGCCATCGGTATCACGACTGCCTTCGTTGTGGCAATTCGCATGATACCAGGCGTTGCTCTCTCGTTTGAGCGGTTGACCAGCACGCTCGAATCGGGCGATATAGCCGAGATAACAACAGGCCGTACATTTCTCTGGGAAGAAGCCATACGGGGATGGCGCGAGCATCCGATGTTTGGTAACGGGTGGGGCTCATACGTCTACGTGTGGCCCGGCGGCAACACGTCCATCTATGCGCATAACGAGATTCTTCAGATGTTGCATGACACGGGGGTCGTTGGGACCGGGCTGTTTCTGTGTCTTGCGATTGGGTCGTTTGCGTTGGCAGTTCGCAACCTCAAAGACATGAAACGGAGTGCGGGCACTGGTCACACCTATGAGATGTGTGCGGCATGCTTTGCGCTCTCGTTTGAGTTCTTCTGCTTGATTTACTCCTGCACGACGGGAACGTTGTTGCAACAGCCGCTCGTCTTCATACCGTACCTAATGTCTGTTGGCATGAGCACAGCTATCAGAAGTCGAATATCCGACGAGAGGTCTGTCCAGCACATGGGGACGGAGGTGCGCTATGCATAGCAAGCGACGCGCTGGCGTCCTCTTAGGATATGCCAACATTGTTGTGAAGAACGCTGTCAACCTTCTGTATACCCCTTTGCTTCTCGCGTTTGTGGGGCAAGGTGACTACGGCGTTTTCCAGTCGGCGAACTCTTTCGTGTTCTCGCTCACGCTTCTATCGTTTGGGCTATCCGGCACCTATGTGCGCTTCTATATGCAGCGCAAAACACGCGATGATGATGAGGGAATCCGCATGCTGAACGGCATGTACCTGCTTCTGTACGCGGCTATCAGCGTAACAGCAGCGATTGTTGGCCTCGTCTTCTCAACCCAAACCCAGACGTTGTTTGGCGCAACCTTCAAACCGCACGAGGTCTTGCTTGCTTCACACGTGATGGCGATTATGGCGCTTAACGTTGCTGTTACCCTATTCTCCACCGTCTTTGATGCCTATGTGGCTGCAAACGAGGAGTTTACATTCCAGCAGACGCGGCAGATGGCTACGACGCTTATGACGCCTGGAGCAGCACTTGTACTGCTAAATCTGGGAATGGGCATTGTTGGTGTGGCGTGTGCTCAGTTGATGGTGAGCGCTCTGCTTCTCGTCCTGAACGTGCGATATGCCTTGGGTCGGCTAAACATGCGCTTTAGCTTTGCGCAACTTGACAGTGGGCTTCTCGTTGCACTCGTGAGCTTCAGCGCTTGGCTCTTTGCTAACCAGGTGTGCGACTTGATCAACCAGAATGTGCCCAACGTGATACTAGGCGCTACATGTGGTGCTACTGCTGTGGCGGTGTTTGCTGTTGCGGTGCAGGTGCGTAACGTCTTCGTTTCACTCTCCACAACGCTCTCTAATGTCTTCGTGCCGATGGTCAACCGCATCGTTTCGCAGACAAACGACAACACTGAACTCACGAGGCTTATGACACGTGTGGGACGCCTGCAAATGATGCTGCTTTGCTGGGTGTATGGGGGCTTTGTTGTAGTGGGGAGTTTCTTCGTACGACGCTGGGCTGGCGAGGGCTTTGCTGATGCCTATCCACTCGTGCTTGTCATGGTATTACCGTTATGCGTGCCCTTGTCGCAGAACATAGGCATTGAGATTCAACGGGCTAAGAACCTGCATAAGGCTCGTAGCATTGTTTATCTTGCGATGGCTGTATTGAGCGTCGTATCGACATGGCTGCTCTCCAGAAGGTTTGGGTATTGGGCGGCAGCTCTTTCCTACGTGGCAAGTATTGTACTGGGCAACGGCGTCTTCATGAACTGGTACTACCACGAGCGCATCGGACTCGATATGTTGCACTTCTGGAGGAGTGTGGCACCAGTGCCTGCGTGCATGGCGATTGCCGCTGTGGTGTGTTTCGTCGGGACGAAGGTCGCTCCTGTTACTCGCTGGACAAGGTTCTTGGCTTGGGGTGGCGCGTACTCGATTCTCTATGGATTGCTCTTGTGGGTTGCGGCCTTGTCCGAAATCGACCGAGCATCGGTTGTCTCACACACATTAGCCCTTCTTAATCGCGTAAGAGGGGAGGCGTGTTGATGAGCGTGCCGACTCCCCGCATAGCTAGCCTCACTGACGCTTGTTGTGGGTGTGGTGCCTGTGCGGCGATGTGCCCGCAGGGTTGCATTGCCATGACTCCCGATGCGGCAGGGTTCCTGCATTCACAGGTAGATGTGCAACATTGTGTCGGGTGCGGTTCGTGCGAGGCAGTCTGTCCCGTGTTGAATGAAGCTTTGGCGGACGGTGTCAAGCGTGTGGTGTGGGCACAAAACACGGATGCAGGCATGCTGGACAAGTCGTCCTCGGGAGGCGTATTTGGCCTGCTTGCACGTGAGATCTTGCAGCAAGGAGGAGTCGTCTGTGGCGCGGCGTGGGATCAGGACCGTGGGTCTGTGCGACATGTCATCGTTCGCGACGAGAGTGACCTTGACAGTGTGATGAGGTCAAAATACGTGCAGAGCGTCGTACCGAGCGAGGTGTACCACGAGCTGCGCAAGCTCTTGCGCGAGGGTTTTCCCGTGCTCTTCTCGGGTACTGCCTGCCAGGTGGCGGGTATGCGTGCCTACTTGGGGAAACTTGCTGACTCTGATGCTTATCTCGGCGTGGATGTGGTGTGTCACGGGGTGCCATCGCCCGAGCTGTGGCGTCGCTGGCTGAACTCGTTTAGCGACGGCGAAAAGGTGATGCCCATCGAGGTTAACTTCCGGAGCAAGGAACATGGCTGGAAGCGTTTCTGCGTGAGATATGACTATGGCGACGATATGTCGGGGCGGCGCTGCTCAATCGTCAGGATGCATCGCGACGACTGGTACATGCGGGCGTTTCTTGAGAATGCATCCGTGCGCTCGTCGTGCTTTGCATGTCCTTCCAAACGAGCGTGTGGGAGTGACCTTACTCTGGCGGATTACTGGGGTATCGACGCGGAGCATCCCGAGGCAAGCGAAAGAGATCGTGGGGTCTCTGCGGTGATTGCAAATACCGGTAAGGGTGAGGCTGCGTTGGCAGATGTGCTTGCTATGTGCAAGTGGGGCGAGAGCAGCTTCGCGCAAGTGGCGGCGCACAACAAGCCGCTGGTTTCGCCGGTCATGCCTTTTGAAGAGCGCGATTCGTTCATGGATGCGTTTGCGAGCGGTACATCCATCGAAACGCTAGAGAGGCGCTGGAGTTTTAGGCCAACGCTGGCGCAAAGGGTGGAGATGAAGCTGAAAGGGCTGTGTTTGCGCGTGGTGCAGCTTGGACGAAGCGCCGACCAGGTAAAGCTCGTATCGAACGAAAGCCATAACAACAAAGGCCGTGATGATGCGCGGGATATCGGTTAGGGATGAGGGCAACCATGACTGACTGGATGATGGCTGAGTACAAAGCGCTGAAGGATGAGATTGCGCAAAAGCTCAAACTCCAAAACGACCTTTTAACGTTTGCCGTGACAACTTCGATAGGCCTGGGG
This sequence comes from uncultured Coriobacteriaceae bacterium, assembly GCA_902766835.1. GTDB lineage: Bacteria > Actinomycetota > Coriobacteriia > Coriobacteriales > Atopobiaceae > UBA1367. Next base: position 22,636 of record CACXFC010000256.1, read on the forward strand.
GCTCTGGGCGTCTCCGCCGAGGGCGCCGACGCCGCGGAGCTGAGGGTCAGGGCCGAGGGCCTGCCCGAGGGGGTCCGCTTCCGCTGCGTAGTGGCCGACGCCACCGGCGCGAGGGCGGAGTCCGAGGCCGTGGCCTACGCGCCCGAGAAGAGGTAGCCCATCTGCCCGCCCGGTCCTGGA
>CACXFC010000257.1 GCA_902766835.1 uncultured Coriobacteriaceae bacterium
CAAGAACCCCTACCTCGAGGCCTCCGACTGGGGCTGGCAGATCGACCCGACGGGCCTGCGCATCACCCTCAACGAGATCTACGACCGTTACCACCTGCCGCTTATGGTGGTTGAGAACGGACTGGGCGCCTTCGACGAGAAGGAGCCCGACGGCAGCGTGCACGACCCGTACCGCATCGACTACCTGCGCAAGCACATCATCGCCATGGAGGAGGCCGTGGCCGACGGCGTGGACCTCATGGGCTACACCTGGTGGGGCCCCATCGACGTGGTCTCCGCCGGCACCGGTGAGATGCGCAAGCGTTACGGCTTCATCTACGTCGACAAGTACGACGATGGCACCGGCGACCTCTCCCGCTCGCGCAAGGACTCCTTCTTCTGGTATCAGAAGTGCATCAAGAGCAACGGTGAGGACCTCGCGTAGCGAGGCCGCGGCGTTGCGAATTGCGGCGTGGCGCTTTCCCGCCACGTCGCTCCCTTACAACGGCGAGGACCTCGACTAAGTGTTCGACCTGCCTGTTCTATAGGTAGTGAGACTAAGCGCCCGGCTGGCTCGATTTGGTTCGAGTCGGCCGGGCGCACGTATACGCATGGTGCATCGCGAATTATGCAACCATTTTCTGGTGAGGGTGGCATAGGCGCCTTGCCAAGACTAAATGCCCGTTGCGGGCACCCTTGGCGTTGACGATACTTGTCGCATGGTACAAAACGGCAGGGGAGGCACCATGGAATACATCCAACTCAACGACGGCAATAAGATTCCGGCCATTGGTTTTGGCGTCTTCATGATTCCGAATGACGGCCCCACCTACGAGGCCGTGCTCGAGGCGCTGAAGGCGGGCTAGCCCGTGCTCAGAGGCTCCTCGCTGGGCCTGAGAATCCGCCGAGTGTTTTCCCGTACCGCGCACTCGATGAGGGCGACCCTGGATGCGGCCTCCCAATCCTGCGGGTTGTTGTTGCACGGGGGTCTCGCCACTCGTCGAGTGCGCGGTGCCTTTTGTATCAAAGGGTGGAAAGGGCGTCTGCGACGTGCATCTTTGGGACAGGAATCCTTGTCCAAGACGGCCAGTGCGCGCCAAAGCAGCGTTACTTCGATAACTCGCGCTTATAGTACCCATGAGTAGCACGCATTGGAGGACGCGTGCCATGCCGCCTACAATAGATGCAGGTAAATACACATGGGGGAGGCACACATGGAGTACGCACGCCTAGGACATTCCGGCATTGAGGTTTCCAAGGTCTGCATTGGCGGCATGAGCTTTGGCAAGGTCTTTCCCGACTTCCACCAGTGGGTCATAGGCCCCAGCGAGACGCGCGAGGTGCTGGCCCGCGCACTCGAGCAGGGCGTCAACTTCATCGACACGGCCAATACCTACGCCCATGGCACGAGCGAGGAGTACATCGGTCAGGCCCTCAAGGACCTGGGGATCCGCCGCGAGGACGTGGTGCTTGCCTCCAAGGTCTACTTCAACGAGGGGCACCTTTCGCGCGAGGCCATCCTGCGCGAGATTGATGGCACCCTGGCCCGCCTGCAGACCGACTATCTCGACCTCTACATCATCCATCGCTTCGACTACAACACGCCCATGGAAGAGACCATGGAGACGCTCGACAGCCTGGTGAAGGCGGGCAAGGTGCGCGCGCTTGGCGCCAGCGCCATGTATGGCTACCAGTTCCACAACCTCCAGCAGGTTGCCAAGGACAACGGCTGGACGCAGTTCACCAGCATGCAGAACCACTACAACCTGCTCTATCGCGAGGACGAGCGCGAGCTTATTCCCGTGTGCCAGCAGTTTGACGTGGCGCTTGCGCCCTACAGCCCGCTGGCCAGTGGTCATCTGACCCGCGCCACGTGGGACAGCGACTCCGTGCGCTCCACCACCGACGGCACCTACAAGGCCAAGTACGATCACGCGAAGGAGAACGACCTGCAGATAATCGCCCGCGTGGACGAGATCGCGCAGAAGCGCGGCGTTCCCATGGCGCACGTGGCGCTGGCGTGGCTGTGGGCCCGCGGCTGCGCGAGCGTACTGGTGGGCTGCTCCAAGCCCGCGCGCGTGGACGATGCGGTTGCGGCGCTGGCCACCAAGCTTACCGCCGACGAGCTGTCCTACCTCGAGGAGCCCTATGCGCCGCACACCATCGTCGGGGCGCTGTAGGGGCTGAGGGCTGTGAGTGCTACGGGGGAGAGGCGCGTGCCCCGCTGGGTGCGCCCTGCGGTAGACGGTTCCATGACCGTGGTGTACCTCATGCAGATGTTGCCCGGCAAGCTGGGCAACACGCTGCACGAGCTGCTGGGGCTTGCCTTTGTGGTGCTCTTTGCGGTGCACCACCTCCTTAACCGCGGCTGGTTCCAGCGCCTGGGGCGCCGCCACAACCTGCGTGCCCGCATGACCTTGGCAAGCGATGTGGTGCTACTGGTGTGCATGGTGGGAGTTGCGGCAACGGGCGTGCTCATGTCGCGCTCGGCTGTGCCCTTGCTGTCGGTTCCGTCCGTGGCGCATGTGGTGCGGCCGCTCCATGGGACCTTTGCGTATGCGGGGCTCATGGTGATGGCACTTCACGTGGGTTTGCATACGCGCATGCTGAGGGGCTATGCGGGGCTGAGGGGCGCGCCTGCGGGAACCACCGCCGGCGTGATGGCTCTGGTGGCAGCCTCGCTCGCGTTGGGTTGCTGGGCGTTCGTGCGGCTGGGCGTGGCAGCCAAGCTGTTGGGCCAGCCCAGCTTTCCCGATGGCATGACACCGCTGGCTTTGCAGCTGGCCTATCATCTGGCGCTTGTTGCGCCGTTCGTTGTGGCGGGTGCGCTTGTCGACCTGCAGACCAAGGGTCAACGCACCCAATGAGAGGGGAGCTATCCATGAGTAAGCTGACTATGACACGCAGGGCCTTCGTTGCTGCGGGGTCGCTGCTGCTGGCGGGCTGCGGAGCCAAGGAGGAGCCGGCCCAGACCCAGCCCGCAGAAGAGGCGGCTGCGGAGCAAAAGCCGGCCGAGGACGCACCGGCGGCAGAGGCAACCAGCACCGGAAGTGCCAAAGACAAGCGCATTCTCGTCGCCTTCTATTCGCGTGCCGACGAGAACTATCCGGGCGAGTGGCTTGAGGTTGGCCACACCAAGGTGATGGCAGGCTATATTGCCGAGGCCCTTGGCGCCGACACCTACGAGATCGTCCCGGTGGAGCCGTATCCCGAGGGCTATGACGACTGCTGCGACCAGGCGCTGGAAGAGCAGCGCAACGACGCGCGTCCCGCCATTGCCGAGGCGCTGCCCGACGTGTCTGCTTACGACGTGGTGTTCATTGGCTGCCCCATCTGGTGGGGCGACGAGCCCATGATCGTGCGCACCTTCCTCGATGGGGTAGACCTGTCGGGCAAGACCATCGTGCCCTTCACCACCCATGGCGGCTCTGGCTTGGGCAATGTGCCGGCCAACCTGCAGGCGGCAATTTCGGGAGCGCAGTTCTTGGACGGCCTTGCCGTGACGGGAACCTCCGTTGACGATTTCCACGACGAGGTGGTCAACTGGGCAACCGGCCTGATGTCCGCCTAACACGCTGGCCAATCGAAGACCTTTCGCCGATGGGGTCGCAGCCTTGGGGTGCTGCGGCCCCACAATTGACTGTGTATGCAGGTAAGAACAGGCACGACGAAAGGACGGACATGGCACACTTCCCGAAGGACTTCCTGTGGGGCGGCGCCGTTGCAGCGCACCAGCTTGAGGGTGGCTGGAACAAGGGTGGCAAGGGCCCCTCGATTGCTGACGTTATGACGGCAGGTGGCAACGGCATCCCGCGCCGCATCACCGACGGCGTCATCGAGGGCGAGAACTACCCCAACCACGAGGCCATCGACTTCTATACGCACTACCGCGAGGACATTGCCCTGTTCGGCGAGATGGGCTTCAAGGCCTTCCGCACCTCCATCGCCTGGACGCGCATCTTCCCCAACGGTGACGACGCCGAGCCCAACGAGGAGGGCCTGGCCTTCTACGACGACATGTTCGACTGCTGCCACGAGTACGGCATCGAGCCGGTCATCACGCTCCAGCACTTCGAGATGCCCTATCACCTGGCCACCGAGTACAACGGCTTTGCCGACAAACGCTGCATCGACTTCTTCGAGCGCTTCGCTCGCGTGTGCTTCGAGCGCTACAAGGGCAAGGTCAAGTATTGGATGACCTTCAACGAGATCAACAACCAGTCGGCCGCCCCCATCGCCCATCACATGCTGCAGGAAGGCGCCGTGCTCAACATTGGCGACAAGCCCGAGGAGCTGATGTACCAGGCCTCCATCAACGAGCTCATCGCCAGCGCCAAGGCTGTCAAGGCATGCCATGAGATTGACCCCGACGCCATGATCGGCTGCATGATCGCCTTCTGCCCGCTCTATGCAAAGACCTGCGATCCCAAGGACCAGATGGAGAAGACCTGGGCCGACCATAAGCGCTATTGGTACTGCGACGTGCACGCCAAGGGCAGGGTGCCGGCCTACATCTTCCGCTACTGGGAGCGCATGGGCTTCAACATCGACCTGTCCGACGAGGAGATCGCCATCCTCAAGGAGGGCATCGTCGACTACATCGGCTTCTCCTACTACATGAGCTTTGCCACGGCCGCTCGCGACGACAACCCCGAGTTCAACTTCTACGAGGCGGGCATCCCCGGCGTGGGCCAGGCGGGCGACATCGTGCCCAACGAGTTCCTCAAGACGACCGATTGGGGCTGGCCGGTTGACCCGCTGGGCCTGCGCTATGCCCTCAACTGGTTCTACGAGCGCTACGACCAGCCGCTCATGATCGTCGAGAACGGCTTTGGCGCCTACGACAAGGTCGAGGCCGATGGCTCGGTTGACGACTCGTATCGCATCGACTACCTGCGCGAGCACATCCGCGCTATGATTGACGCGGTTGAGAAGGACGGCGTGAACCTGCTGGGCTACACCATGTGGGCACCCATTGACATCGTGTCCGCCTCCTCCGGCGAGATGGACAAGCGCTACGGCTTCATCTACGTGGACAAGAACAATGCCGGCGAAGGCACGCTCGCCCGCAGTCGCAAGAAGAGCTTCTACTGGTACAAGCACGTGATTGAGACCAACGGAGCCGAGCTCGATTAGTGGTTCGTCTTGCAGGCAATGTAATGCTCGTTTCGGAACGCCCAACTCATGGGTAGTTGGGCGTTCCGTTTCCTTGTTTTCGTCCCGCGGATAGAGGGGCTCGTATGATCTACGTAATGCGCCACGGGCAAACCCAGCTCAACCGCGCTCACGCGCTGCAGGGCAGGAGCAACCAGCCGCTCAACGAGGCGGGGGAGGAGCAGGCTCGTACGGCGGGCGCAATGCTTGCGCAGAGGGGCGTGAAATTTGCCCACGTGTTCTCGAGCCCCCTGCAGCGTGCCGTGCAAACGGCGCAGCTGGTGGCGCCCGGTGTGCCCGTTGCTGTGGACGAGCGCCTCATCGAGATGGACTATGGCCCCTATGAGGGAACTGACCTGCGCAATCCCGCACCCGAGATCATCGAGTTCTTCAGTGACTTCGTGCACAACCCTGCCCCTGCGGGCATGGAGCAGCTCTCCTCTGTGGTGGCGCGAACCGGCGCCTTTATCGAGGAGCTGAAGGGCTTGGACGGGGACGTGCTGGTCTCTACGCACGCCATTGCCATGAAGGGCATTCTGGAATATCTAACGCCCAGCTCGAAGGGCAGGTATTGGTCGACGTATTTGGGCAACTGTGCCATCTATGCTATAACGTGCGATGGCAAGACCTTGGGTGTGCCGCAACAGCTGGCACCAGATGGAGAGTGAGGGACACACATGGATGCGTTTGAGGCGATGCTTACGCGCCGGAGCACGCGAAAGCTGGCACAGGTAGTGCCGTCCAAAGAGTTCATCGAGCAGGTTGTTGAGGCAGGACGTCACGCCCCTAGCGGCGGCAACAGCCAGACCACCCACTTCCTCGTCATCACAAACCCCGCGGTGCTTACCAAGCTGGCAAAGCTGGTGCAAGAGGCCTTTGCGCAGATGGAAGAGGCACCCGGTATGTATAAGTCGCTGCGCAACTCCATCAGCGCAGCCAAGAAGGGCTTCTACGTCTTTCACTATGGCGCGCCCGTGCTGATTGTGACGGCCAACAAGCGAGGCTATGGCAACGCGCTTGCCGACAGCGCCTGTGCGCTGGAGAACATGATGATTGCGGCAAACGCGCTCGACCTTGGCTCCTGCTGGATCAACCAGCTGCATTGGCTTGATGAGAATCCGCAGGTCAGGACCTATCTTGAGACGCTTGGTCTCGAAGAGGACGAGACGATCACCGGTGGTCTGATACTGGGCTATGCCGCCGAAGGCGTGCTGGAGCGCACCGCGCTGCCCCGCACGGGCAACCCGGTCACTTGGGTTGAGTAGTACGCACAGGGAAACCAAGGGACACGCCCCTCTTCGCCCCGCGGGGCGAAGAGGGGCGTGTCCCTTGGTTTCCTCCGCCGGAAGTGTCCCACTTGCACCAAACTATGCTCGGAGAGTATGGAACCAACTCATTCCAAGCATTTGAGCTATGACTTGTGCGCCTCCATACTAGGTTGTGATAACAATCGAAGTATGGAGGCGTCTTTTCGTGGAAACCCATGAGACCTTTACCAACCGTGACCTTGCGCGCATGATTGTGCCGCTGTTCTTCGAACAGCTGCTGGTCATGCTGGTGGGCCTGGCCGACACGTTCTTCATCAGCCAGGCGGGGGAGGCGGCCGTTGCTGGCGTCTCGCTGGTCAACCAGTTCAATACGGTGTTCATCTTTCTCTTCACTGCGCTTGCTGCAGGTGGCGCTGTGGTTGTGTCGCAGTATGTGGGCACGCGCGACCGCAGCCTGGCCAGCGAGGCGGCAAGTCAGCTGCTGATGTTCTCTACCGTGTTCTCGCTTGTGATGATGGTGCTCGTGCTGGTGTTTGCCCGTCCGCTCCTCAGCCTCATGTTTGGGCGCGTGGAGGCCGACGTAATGGACGCCTGCCTTGTCTACCTGCGTATATCAGCCCTGTCGTATCCGGCGCTTGCCATCTACAACGCCGGGGCGGCGCTCTTCCGCAGCGTGGGCAAGACCAGCGTTACCATGGTGGTGTCCATCATCTCCAACGTGATCAACGTCGTGGGCGACTACATAGGCATCTTCGTGCTGCATGCGGGTGTGGCCGGTGTGGCATGGCCGTCGCTGGTTGCGCGCGTGGCATCGGCGGTCATCATCACCTGGCTGGCATTTCGCGAGACCGACGTGCGCTACCGCATGCGCTGGATCTGTGCGTGGAATGGTTCCATGCTGGCAAAGATCGGTGGTATCGCCGTGCCCAATGGTGCCGAGAACGCCATCTTCCAGCTGGTGAAGGTCGCGCTCTCTTCCATCGTCGCCCTCTTCGGCACCTACCAGATTGCGGCCAACGGCGTGGCGCAGAGCATCTGGAGCTTGGCGGCGCTGGCGGGAGCGGCGTTTGGCCCGGTGTTCATCACCGTCATCGGCCAGTGCATGGGGGCGGGAAACATCGATGAGGCGGAGCGGTACTTTGCGAAGCTCATGCGCATCACGGTGATCTTCTCGGTGGCATGGAACGCAGCCGTGTTTGCCGCAACGCCGCTCATCCTGCGCTTCTATGCTCTGGAGCCCGAGACCATCTCGCTGGTGATACAGCTGGTGGCCTTGCACAACACCTTCAATGCCCTCGTGTTCCCATTCTCGGGCTGTTTGGGTAACGGACTTCGTGCCACAGGTGACGTGGCCTTCACGATGTGGGTTTCCATAGTCTGCACTCTCGCAGTTCGGCTGGTGCTCTCATACGTGCTGGGCGTCGTGTTGGGAATGGGCGTCATGGGCATTGCCTGGGCCATGTGCGCCGACTGGTTCGCCCGTGCCGTGGCGCTGGTGTGGCGTTGGCGCAGCGGCATCTGGAAGACGAAACGCGTGGTGTAGGGTACCTGTTGCCCCGTCTGGCACGTTGCATGCCGTGCGGATTGACGCACGGGAACCCTCGGTGAATACTGGAGCCCTACGGGGCCCGCTTCGGGTGAGTGCGGTATTGCGCACGCGGCGCCCCGCCTTGGCCAGTTTGCCTAGGAGGAGGTTTGCCATGAGGTTGTACCACGGGTCCGACCAGGCCATCTACACTCCGCAGGTTGCCATCGACCAGCACCTTGTCTTCGTCGAAGCACAGAGCGTCTCGTAGCCCTCAGAAACTAGGGGGCACGCCCTTTTTGCCCAGCTGGGCAAAAAGGGCGTGCCCCCTAGTTTCAAGGCAGCTGTCGGATTATGTCCTCAAACGGGGAATGGAGGCTTTCCGTCTGTCGGAAACGTTTCCAACCACAGCC
>CACXFC010000258.1 GCA_902766835.1 uncultured Coriobacteriaceae bacterium
CGAGATCGTCGTCGACCTGTGCGACAAGTGCCACCCGTTCTACACCGGCACCCAGAAGCTCGTTGACACCGGCGGACGCGTCCAGCGTTTCTCCGACAAGTTCGGTGCCGCCGCCGCTGCCCGTCTTGAGGCTGCCAACAAGGCCAAGGCCGCCAAGGCCGCCAAGGCCGCCCAGCTCGAGGCCGAGCGCAAGGCTAAGGCCGAGGCCAAGGCTGCTGCCAAGGCTAAGCGCGCCGCTGAGTTTGCCAAGAAGGCCGCTGCTGAGGCCGAGGCTGCTCCTGCCGAGGAGACCGCTGCCGAGTAAGGCAAACGCTAACAGGTACGTAAAAGGGAGGGTCGTCCACATGGGCGGCCCTCCCTTGCTATACCGGCTGTAGCGAAATATAGGGACACGCCGCGTTCTCCCAGCTGGGCAAACGGGGCGTGTCCTAGAGTCTCATCGGAAAGCGTCCGAGCGTTACACCAGCTTGAAGCCAGTCTTTCCGGCATCGGAGTCGGCCTCGTCGGCCTCATCCTCGCCAAACTGCTGCTGGTACATCTGCTCCATCTGGCGATACTGCGCCATGCGCCTGCGCGCCTGTTCGGGCGTCTCGTGGTTGTAGCTGCAAGAGCACTCTGCCACCACGATCTGCGCCGCCTTGCTGCGCAGCGCGGCCTCCTTCAGCTCGTCGTATTGCCCGGCGGCTCGCGCCTGACGCACAACCTCGTCCACCTGCTCGGCAGGAATGCCCAGCAGCCTGCCAAACTCATGCTCGTCCACCTTGAGCTTCTTCTCGTGCGCATAGGCAGACAGCGCCGCATCGCCCTCGGCCATCTGGCGTGCCTGGCGGTCGAACATGGCCTCAAGCTGTGCCATCGACGTGCCGCTGCGTGCAAGGAACTGGTCGGGCGTCATGCCCTCCTCCTGCAGCTGCTGCGTGAAGCGCATGCGAATGGCCTGGCGGGCCTCCTCAAGATGCTGTGGCGGAATGGACTGGCACAGGCGCGCGCTCAGGGCCTCGACGCACTTGCCCACCTTCTGCTGCTCGGCCACTTGCGCGGCCATGGCCACCATCTGCTGACGCATGGCCTCAACTACCTGCTGCTTGGTGGTCATGCCGTCGAAGTGCTCCGCAACCCATGCGGGGTCTTCAAGGCTGGCAGCCGTGCCGCCGAGGTCAGCCACGGTCATCTGCAGGCCATATTGGATATCCTCGTCGCTGGTATAGGGAACGTCGACCTCAATCTCAACGGGGTCATACGAAGTCAGCGAATAATATGCCTTGTTGCCCACCATAAGGGGCAGCGGCTTTTCGATTGCCATACTCTCCTCCTAGCGATTTCAGTGGCATCACCCAGTGAAATCATGCGCATAACAGTTGCATTCAATACTATCCTTGTTCCCCGCCGCTTGCGCTGTCTTACAATGAGCGTTGCTTCACAAGAGCCACACGCCCCATCCGGGAGGACACCTATGCCTTCATCCGAGGTCACCATACCTAGCTCAACCGACGTGCTCATCATCGGCGCGGGCCCAGCGGGCATCTTCTGCGCTCTGGAGCTGCTGCAGCGCGGCGAGGGCCACTCCATCACCATGGTGGAGAAGGGCCTGCCCATCGAGCGGCGCAGCTGCCCCAAGGAGAAGATCGGCCACTGCGTCAACTGCCAGCCGTGCCGCATCACCACGGGCTTCAGCGGCGCTGGCGCCTTCTCTGACGGCAAGCTCTCGCTTTCGTACGAGGTGGGTGGCGACCTGCCCGAGCTGATCGGCGCAGACCTCGCGCAGCGTACCATCGAGCGCGCAGATAACATCTACCTGCAGTTTGGTGCCGACTCCCACGTTGAGGGCCTCGAGCACCCCGAGAAGGTGGCCGAGATCCGCCGTCGCGCCATTCGCGCGGGCCTCAAGCTGGTGGATTGCCCCATTCGCCATTTGGGCACCGAGCGCGCCCAGCAGATCTACGGGCGCATTCAGCAGCATCTGGAGCACGAGGGTGTGCGCCTGCTGTTCGAGCACGAGTGCATCGACCTCATCGTGGAGGAGCAGTCCGATGGCAAGAAGGTCTGCGCCGGCGCCTACGTTCGCGACGCACGCGGGAAGGGCGGTGTGGTCCAGGCGGTGCACGCTCGCCAGGTGGTGGTGGCAACCGGCAGGCGCGGCGCCAGCTGGCTGGCCGACGTCTGCGAGGACCACGGCATCAGCCACGAGCCGGGCCCCATGGACATGGGCGTGCGCGTCGAGGTGTGCAACGAGGTGATGGAGGACGTCAACAACGTGCTCTACGAGAGCAAACTGGTGGGCTACCCCAATCCGTTCCGCGACAAGGTGCGTACCTTCTGCCAGAATCCCGGCGGCTTCGTGAGCCAGGAGAACTACGACGAGGGCCTGGCGGTGGTCAACGGCCACTCATACAAGGACCGCAAGAGCCCCAACACCAACCTGGCCGTGCTGTGCACGCAGCACTTCCGCGAGCCCTTCGACAAACCCATCGCCTACGCCCAGCGTGTGGGATCGCTGGTCAACATGCTTGGCTCGGGCCGCATTCTGGTGCAGCGCTTCGGTGACATTCTCGACGGCAAGCGTACCTGGCCCAAGGAGCTGCTGCGCTCCAACGTGCGTCCCACGCTGCCCGACGCCGAGCCTGGAGACATCTCGAGCGCCTTGCCCTACCGCGCGATGACCGACATTGTGGAGTTCATCAAGGCGGTCGACGAGGTGGTACCGGGCTTTGCGGCTGAGGAGACCCTGCTCTATGCCCCTGAGCTCAAGTTCTACAGCAATCGCGTGCGCATGGACGAGCACTTTGAGACGAGCGTGGCGCACCTGCATTGCCTGGGCGACTCCAGCGGCTGGACCCGCGGCCTGATGATGGCCAGCGTGATGGGCCTGCTGATGGGGGAGTGGCTGGAGCTGTAGGGGCAACTCAACGTCGGGCAATTAAGGGACACGCCCTTTTTTGCCCCGCGGGGCAAAAAAGGGCGTGTCCCTTAATTGCCCCTCGTATCCCCATTGGCAAAGTCCCAGCGTGCGTTACCCTACCTTCTCCAGTGTGAAGTGGTCCGTGAAGCGGGCTTCGCGCTGGTAGGGAATCAGCAGCAGGATGGTGTCGTCGTAGGCGTGCTTGCTGGTGAGCGTGGCCGTTGCGGCATCGGGCGCGTTGGACTGGCCAAAGGTGAGCGTGAGGGTCACCTCGCCTGCCGCCACATCCGGCGTCGTGCAGGTGAAGACCAGGCCCGCGTCATCGCGCTTGGGGTTGTTGCCGGCGAGCAGGTCAATAACGTCGAGGCCAACCTCGCCGGAGGACAGGCTTCCGGTGAAGGCGGTGTCTTGCAGGACGAGGTCTCCGTCGGTTGTGTCGGCGTCCTTGGCAAGGTTGGCGTGCATATGGGCCACGCCTGACAGCGTGCCCTTGATGCTTGCGCCGCCGTTGTCGGTCAGCTGCGCCTCGGTAACCGTTACGGTCAGACCCGACGCACCCGCGGCCAGGCACTTTGCGTCCGACGCTTCCTGACGCTCGAAGGTGCCTTGCCAGGTGCCCACCAACGGCTCGAGGCTCAAATTGCGCGCCCCGTCGCTTACGGATGCGCCGGCTAGCTCCCAGGCTCCGCTTGCGGGCGCAAACCTGAAGTGCGCGGTCAGGTCGCACTCGTAGCGCACAAAGGTCCCTGTGCTGGCACAATGCAGCACGACAGTATCCACCTGCTCTTCCTCGTCAAACTCCTCTGAGGTCACCTCTACGGCTGCGTTGTGGTAGAGCGACGAGAGGCTTTCCGACGCCTCGTCCTGGTCTGCCGCGGCAAGCAGCGCGCCCACGTGCTCCACAACCTTCTGCTGGTCCACGCCGGCTACGGCATGGTGCGACGCACGTTCCGTCGAGGCTGCCGAGCAGGTCCAGACGTCGCCCTCGCGCACGTACGTGAGCCGGGCATCTGCGCGCGTCTCCATTCCGGCGTTGGCAAAGGTTGCCACAACATCCACCACGCATGCGTCGCGTCGCGTGTCGCTCAGGCTCTTCTGCTCCACCTCAATGCCAGTGAGCGCGAGCGGCTCATCTATGGCGTAGTCGCTTTGCGTGTAGCTCGGCGCGGCAAGACGAGAGCTGGCGTCTACGCGAATCTGCTCGTCAGAGGGCATGCGTGAGGCGCGGGCGTTCCAGTAGGCAATGCCGGCGATGGCGGCTACGGCGCACAGAGCCGCAAGGGCGAAGGTCCACTTGTGTGTGGCGGCAAAGGAGCGCGCGGCCTGGGCGCGTCCGCGCAGCCAGTCCACAAAGGTGGCGCCTACGTCGCCGATGCTGGGCGGCGGAAGCGGCTGATCTTCTGTGGGCTCATCCGCAGCATCTTCTACCTGCGGAAAGGCCATGGTCGTGGCAGGAAGGGAGGCAGTGACGTCTGCCGGCTCGTCCATTGATGCTGTGGACTCGGGGTTCGGTTCGATATCCGGCATGGCGCCTCCCTCCATGGGTGCGTACGACCCCATCTTCTCATATGCTAACCGCGCACGTGTGCAGTTTTGGTAGGAGAGGGCTTGTCTAGATGGCACGACGTGGGGTCTGGCAGCTCCAGACCCCTATGGTAAACTGGCAACACGTTTGATATCTGATAGTAAGTGGTAGCTGGGGCAACTGCGGGACACGCTTTTTTGTCCCGCAGGACAAAAAAGCGTGTCCCGCAGTTGCCCCTAAATTGCAACCAAGTTCCAGACGGAGGCAACATGCTGTTCCTGCACAGGCGCACGCGCGGCAAGCAAGAGAACCCACCCGAGGAGCAGCAGCAACAACAGCCGCCGCAACCCGCCCCGCCGGTCATTCGCTATCTCATAACGCCTGCGGGCGTCCCCAACTTTGGCGACGAGTTCATCACGCGGGCCTGGTTGCGCTACCTTGCAGAAACAGAGCCCGACTCCATCGTTTGGGTCGACTGCGTTGAGCCTGGCCGAGCGGTACATTACTTCAATGGGCTGCACCCGCACCTCAACTTCACCAATACGGCCTGGTGGTTGGTTTGGAAGGCAATCGGGATGACCTCCGACTACGCCGAAGCCGCCGAGCACGTGAAGAACTGGGTGCTCAATCTGGGTACGCCCCGCCAAGACACAGGTATTTGCCTTATGCGCGACGCCACGTCCATTCACCTGCTGGGCGGAGGCTACATCAGCAAAGACTGGTACATGCATGCGTTGCTGCTGCGCATCGCTCGCTTCGCCAAGCAGCACAACAGCAACCTCAAGCTTTATGGCACGGGCCTGGGCCTGTGCCCGCTGAACGAGAAGAACGCCGAAGATATCATTGAGTCGCTGCAGCACTTTGACTATCTGACGGCACGCGACGGTCAGACGGCCTCGTGCTTTGGCGTGCCCCTCGGTGTGGACGATGCCTTCCTGGGCGTTGCGGCGCCAAAGGAGCAGTGGCAGAACCCTGCATGGCCGTCGCGGCTGTTCGCCTGCCTGCAGGGAGACGTGGTGGGCGAGCATCCCCAGATGGTCGACCGCATCGTGCGGGCCATGCTCGACAACGGCGCCGATCCTTCCGAGCCGCTCACGCTGATCGAGTCCATTCCGCCCGAGGACGCCTGGTCGCTCGGTCTGTTCCAAGAGCGCTGGCCAGGAGAGGTGTTGCTGCTGCCGTTCCTGGAGCTATGGAACAAGGGCGTGCCGGTGGGCGAGGATACGATGTGGGCCACCAGCCGATTCCACATGCATTTGCTGGGGGCAACGACGGGTGGTCGTGGGGCGTCGCTGGCGTTTGGCAACGACTACTACGACATTAAGCACGGGTCGCTGCGCGAGCTGGGCACCGGATGGACGACGCTGGGCCCCGAGGGCAGCACCGCTTTTGGCAAGAACGACGGGTTCGCGCAAAAGGCCCTCGAGCTCTCGCAGGCAAAGCGCAAGGAAGCGGACGCCATATACGGGAGCGTTCCCGGCGCGTAGCTTGGGTTAGGCTCTCACGGCAATTAGGGGACACGCCCTTTTTTGCCCCGCGGGGCAAAAAGGGCGTGTCCCCTAATTGCCCCAATTTCGCACATGCGCGTGCCTTGGGGTCGGTTCTGGCGGTACATCCGTGTGCGCTTTTGCAAAAGCGCACACGGATGTACCGCCA
>CACXFC010000259.1 GCA_902766835.1 uncultured Coriobacteriaceae bacterium
CTCCTTGCCGGAGAAGGCCATGAGTATCGTTCCGTCGCCGTTGGGCGTGAGAAACCCATCGTGCTTCTCGCTCGTGATTCCCGACAGTGGCTGGAACCAGTGCGTGAAGTGCGTGGCGCCGCGCTCCAGCGCCCACTCCTTCATTGCGTGCGCCACCTCGTTGGCGATGCTCAGATCGAGCGGTGCTCCCTCGTCGATGACGCGCCTGAGCTCCTTGTAGGTGGGCTTGGGAAGGCGTTCCTGCATGTCCTGGTCATCGAAGAGCAGCTCGCCCCACTCGGCGCTTACCTTGTCCTTTGCCATGTTGTCTCCTCTCTGAGGGATTTGCTTGTTTGGGTCTGGCCCTGGTTGGCACCTCGCGCCGCTTGGTAGCGCCACAGCGCCAAGGCAGGGCAGGTGGCATGGGTGCCAGTGCAACCCATGACAAGAGACCTTAGGGCCGCCTTGTTTCGCGTCCTTGCGTTGTGCTGTGTGCTTTTGAGTGCCGCTGCGTTACGTTCGTGTTGCGTCAGTCACAGGGCCAGTGTTCATCTATTGATGCGTTTACCTGTGCTTTTGCCAGCGACGATTGAGTTAACGCATTTGCCACGAATCAGAATTGAGCATGACACCTCAACAAAATCCAACCGATACCTTGGCTCAACCAACCCGACATGAAAGGGTTACGGCGACGATATCGCTCCTCCCTACCATGTCGACAAACCCGATGACGTGGCGAGAAGGGGATTCCATGCGTAAGGACGTATCGGTTCGCGAACTCCCTACCGGAGAGCGCATGCGTATCGTCAAGTATCGTTACATGCCGGTCGGCCTGAGCGAGGCCGAGGTGTCCTGCCTTCCCCGTGCCTGCATCGTCACGGGCATGCACGGCGACGAGCTCGAGGGCCAGTACGTGCTCTACGAGTTGGTGCGACGACTGCGGAGCCAGCCTCAGCACCTTGCCGGCGTGGTGGATGTGTATCCCGCCGTCAACCCCATGGGCATCGGTGCGATCGAGCGGGGCATCCCGCAGTTCGACCTCGATATGGACCGCATCTTTCCTGGCAGCCACGACGCCTCTCCTTTTGAGGCGATGGCGGCTGACCTGGTGGAGGACGTGCGCGGAGCCCAGGTGGCATTCGACCTGCACGCCAGCAACATATATCTTCAGGAGCTGCCACAGATTCGCATCAGCAAGGAGTCGGCGCAACGCCTGCTGCCTCTCGCGCGACAGGCCAACGTCGACTATGTCTGGGTGCACGAGAGCGCCGTGGTGCTCAGGGGCACCTTCGCCTATAGCATGAACTGCCTGGGGGTTCCCACGCTGGTGGTGAAGGCGGGCGTCGGTATGCGCATCACACCTGAGGTGGGCGAGCAGCTGGCCATTGGCATTCTGTCGGTGCTGGCGCAGGCAGGAGTCTGGACAGGGCCGCTGCCCCTGGTGAGGTCTCCGCAAGTGGGTACCGGCAACGAAGTGAGCTACCTGCATGCCGAGGCGGCTGGGATGTTCGTCCCCTGTGTCCCGTTTGGGAGGGAAGTCGAGCAAGGACAGGTTGTTGGGCACATATATGACTGCGGTTCGGCGACGGTGCTGCAGGAGCTGCGCACGCCTGTGCGCGGGCTGCTGTTTACCCTGCGCGAATACCCCCTGGTCTACCCTGGCAACCTCATTGCCCGCGTGTTGGGAGGTTCGCAATGCTAGACGAAAGCATCCTGTCGCTCGAGCTTCCCTATCGCGACCCGCTTGACGTGCGTGCCTTCTCCTTTGGCATCGACGCGTCGGGCAAGGCGCTGGGCGAGGGAGGCGATGCGAGTGCCCTTGAGCGGTCGCTCTGCGTTGTGGCGGGCATAAGGGGTGACGAGATTCTTCAGACGCTCGTCTGCGCCTTGCTCGTGGAGAGACTCGAGAAGATGGAGCGGTCGAGGACGTTGGTGCCCGGCCGTCTCATTCAGGTCATCCCCTGTGCCAACCCCGCCTCGATGGGCATTGGACGACGGTTCTGGCCACTCGACAAGACCGATATAAACCGGTCGTTCCCGGGCTCGCCGGGCGGCGAGACGACGCAGCGCATCGCCGCGGGGCTCTTTGAGAAGGTTCAAGGCTTTGTTTACGGCGTCCACCTGAGCAGCTTCTACCTTGAGGGTGACTTCGTCCCTCACGTGCGTGTGATGCTGGGGCCAGGCGAGCGGGGCAACCACGGATCCGACTTCTGCCTGCCGTATGTCACTCACTACGAGCCCGGCTCGTTTGACACGACGACGCTGCACTACAACTGGCGCCGGTGTGGAACGGAGGCCTACAGCTTCTACACGCGCAAGACGACAGTGGCCGATGAGGGCATCGCGCGCGATGCGGTCCGGTCTTTGCTGAGGTTCATGAGCGCGCGCGGATTGACGCGAAAAACCTGCCAAGGGGGACACCGGAGCTTCGAGCTTGCAGAGCACTCCCTTGTGCCGGTGCACGTACCCGTAGGCGGCGTGTGTTGCCCTGCGGTTCGCGTGGGCGACGTCGTGACGAAGGGACAATTGCTCGCTACGGTCAGAGACCTGCTCAGCGGTCGTGTAACGGCACGGATAGTGGCGCCTTGCGATGGCGTCGTCTTCTATCACGCACGAACGCCGCTCGTCAACGAGCAGACGCTGGCATTCCAGATTGTGCCAGACGGCGCGGACGAAGTTTCTCCTTCCCTTGCGTAGGACGTCAAGCGGGAGTAGCCAAAGATGATGGAGGAGGGACGGCCATGGCAGACCAAACGACAAGCGGGCTGTATCGACCGGAATTTGACCATGACGCCTGTGGCATCGGAGCCCTGGCACATCTCAAGGGAGAGCGCTCGCACCGCATGGTGGACGATGCGCTTTCGGTGTTGGTCAACTTGGAGCACCGCGGGGGCAAGGGGCTCGAGCCAAACACTGGTGACGGTGCAGGAATCCTGTTTCAGGTGCCGCACCGCTTCTTCCGCAAGGAGGCGCAGAAGTGCGGGCACCTGCTGCCCGACGAGGGAGACTATGGCGTTGCCATGCTCTTCTGTCCGCAGGACGCGCGCGGGGTGGCCGATGCCCGTCGCACCTTTGAGGACGGCTGCGCCACCGAGGGGCTGCCCGTGCTCTTCTGGCGCGAGGTGCCCGTGGACGACCATGACCTCGGCGCCACGGCACGTGCCTGCATGCCCACCATCCTGCAGGCCTTCGTGGCTCGTCCGCAGGACGTCCGCGCAGGGGACGACTTCGAACGCAGGCTCTACGTGTGCCGCCGCACCATCGAGAAGCGTGGCGACGCCTCTCATGAGCTTGAGGGCAAGATCTTCTACATCTGCTCGATGAGCGCGCGCACCATCGTTTACAAGGGCATGCTCGTTTCCACGCAGATGCGGCGCTTCTACCTCGACCTCAACGACTCCGCCGTGGAGAGCTCGCTGGCCCTGGTGCATTCGCGCTATTCCACCAACACCACGCCCAGCTGGGAGCGCGCGCACCCCAACCGCTACATCATCCACAACGGCGAGATCAACACGCTGCGCGGAAACGTCAACTGGCTGCGGGCGCGCGAGCCCCACCTCTACTCACCGGTGCTCGGCTCGGACATCCGCAAGGTCCTTCCCGTGATCAACCGTGAGGGCTCCGACTCCGCCATCCTCGACAACGTGTTGGAGTTCCTTGTGATGAACGGCCGCGACATCGCCCGTTCCATGACGCTCATGATCCCCGAGCCCTGGGAGCGTAACGACCAGCTCTCGGACGCGCGGCGCTGCTATGACGCCTATCAGTCGATGCTCATGGAGCCTTGGGACGGTCCGGCGGCCATCGCCTTCTCCGACGGCGTGCGCATGGGCGCGGTCCTCGACCGCAACGGGCTGCGTCCCGCTCGCTACTACGTGACGCGCGACGACCGTCTCATCCTGGCAAGCGAGGTGGGTGCCATCGACATCGATCCCTCGGCGATCCTGCAGGCAGGGTGCCTGGGGCCGGGCGAGATGCTGGTGGTTGATCCGGCGCAGGGCCGCGTGGTCTGGAACGACGAGCTGCGCGATGGGTACGCGCTGGCAAAGCCCTTCCGCAGCTGGCTGGACACCGAGACGATCGATGTCGCCGACCTTCCGTTGCCGCCAGCAGCAGACGTCGACGCTGCCGATGGTGACGTATGCCTGACCCAGCGACTCGCCCGACATGGGTGGCACTTCGACGACGTCGAGGAGGTGGTGCGTCCCATGGCTGCCTCTGGATCGGTGCCCTTGGCATCGATGGGCTCCGACGTGCCGCCGGCGGTTCTCTCGAGGCACCCGCGCTCGCTGTTCGATTATTTCAATGAGCTGTTTGCGCAGGTCACCAACCCGCCAATCGATGCGCTGCGCGAGTCGATGGTCACCTCGGACGTGCTCTACCTGGGCAACCACGGCAACCTGTTAGAGGACAGCCGCGACAGCTGCCGTCTCGTGCGGCTTGCGGGGCCCATCCTGTCCGAGCAGGATTTCTCACGCATCACGGGCATCTCGCGCGTGGGGTTTCATGTGGCGTGCTTCTCTGCTGCCTATCCTGCAGGCGGTGGTCCAGACGCCCTTACGCGGGCACTCGACGAGCTCGATCGCTCTGTGGAGGCCGCCGTGCGCGAGGGCATCAACATCGTGGTCGTCTCGGATCGTGCCGGCGAGGGACAGGTGCCCATCCCGTCGCTGCTCGCGCTGGGCAGCGTCCACAACCACCTCATTCGTGCCGGCGTGCGCATGAAGTGTGACCTCATCGTGGAGACGGGCGATGCCATCTCGCCCCACGACTTCGCAACCCTGGTGGGATACTCCGCGAGTGGCATCCACCCCTATCTGGCACATGAGTGCATCGACGACCTTGTTGCTCGGGGCATGCTCGACCTTTCCGCGCAAGAGGCCCGCGACAACTATGATCGTGCCGTCACGGCGGGCATCACCTCGATCACGAGCAAGATGGGCATCTCCACCATGCAGGGCTACCACTCTGCGCAGATCTTCG
Organism: uncultured Coriobacteriaceae bacterium; assembly: GCA_902766835.1. GTDB lineage: Bacteria > Actinomycetota > Coriobacteriia > Coriobacteriales > Atopobiaceae > UBA1367. Next base: position 4,963 of record CACXFC010000259.1, read on the forward strand.
AGATCGTGGGCCTTGCGGAAGATCTCGTCGCGCGCTGCTTTGCCGGCACGGCAAGTCGCATAGGCGGACTCGATCTGGCGGGCGTCCAGCGCGAGGTGGACCAGCGCTACCAGGAGGCAGCCGCCCTTGCGCATAGCGCCGCCCCCATGCAGCTGACAAGCTCGGGCCTTACCAAGTGGCGCCCTGCCGGCGAGGAGCACCTCATCACGCCCCAGGCCATCTACCTGCTGCAACGGGCCTGTCGCGAGGGTGACTACGAGCTCTTCCGCCGCTTTGGCGACGAGGTCCACAAAGCAGGTCGCGCCGTATCGCTGCGCGACCTGCTCGAGCTGGTGCCTCTGCCTTCTGGCCCCGTCCCCTTAGATGAGGTGGAGCCCGCCTCCTCCATCGTGCGGCGTTTCAACACGGGTGCCATGAGCTTTGGCTCCATCTCCAAGGAGGCCCATGAGTGCCTGGCCATTGCCATGAACCGCCTGGGCGGCCGCTCCAACACCGGAGAGGGTGGCGAGGACCCCTCCCGCGAGATACCCCTGCCGAGCGGTGACCTCGTGAACTCGGCCATCAAGCAGGTGGCCTCCGGGCGCTTTGGCGTGACGAGCCGCTACCTGTCGAGCGCTATCGAGATCCAGATCAAGATGGCGCAGGGCGCCAAGCCCGGTGAGGGTGGCCACCTGCCTGGACGCAAGGTGTGGCCGTGGGTGGCGCGCATCCGCCATTCGACCCCTGGCGTTGGGCTCATCTCACCACCACCGCACCACGACATCTATTCCATCGAGGACCTTGCCGAATTGATCTTCGACCTCAAGTGCGCTAACCCCGAGGCACGCATCAGCGTGAAGCTTGTGAGCGAGGCTGGCGTGGGCACCATCGCCACCGGCGTGGCCAAGGGCGGAGCCGCAAAGATTCTTATCTCGGGCTCCAACGGCGGCACCGGAGCCGCCCCACGCGACTCCATCTATCATGCCGGACTCCCGCTGGAGCTGGGGCTTGCCGAGGCGCAGCAGACGCTGCTTGCCAACGGCCTGCGCTCTCGCGTGGTGCTCGAGGCCGACGGGAAGCTCATGGACGGCCGCGACGTGGCGGTGGCGGCACTGCTGGGCGCCGAGGAGTTCGGATTTGCCACCATGCCGCTCGTGGCCCTGGGGTGCCTCATGCAGCGCGACTGTCACCAGGACACCTGTCCGGTAGGCATCTGCACGCAGGACGAGCGTCTGAGGTGCCGCTTTGCGGGCAAGCCCGAGCACGTGGTCAACTTCATGACCTTCGTGGCCGAAAGCCTGCGCGAGCACATGGCTGCGCTCGGCTTCCGTACGGTGGACGAGATGGTGGGCCATCCGGAATGCCTGCGCCAGCGCACCGTCGATGGTCACGCCAAGGCCAACAGCTGCGACCTGTCGGCCCTGCTGTACCGGGCGACCCCGCAGCTGGCCGAGGCCATTCCTGGTGCGGACGGCGTGCGCTTTCTTCCGGACATGGCTGCCGACCTGCACTTGGAGCAGACGCTCGACGCCACGCTCTTCGTGCCGCACACGGCCAGCGCTCGCAAGCACATGGTGCCCGTGCGCTTCCATGCCGACATCGACAACATCAACCGTTGCGTGGGCACCATGCTCGGCTCGGCGGTGACCAAGGCCCATCCCGAGGGCCTGCCCGAGGGAGCCATCACCATCGACTGCGTGGGCTCCGGCGGCCAGAGCTTCGGCGCCTTCCTCCCGCGTGGCATCACCCTCAACATTGAGGGCGACGCCAACGACTACGTGGGCAAGGGACTTTCGGGTGGCATCGTGTCGGTGAGGCCGCATGCGACGGCCACCTACAAGTTCGATGAGAACGTGAGCGTGGGCAACGTGGCCTTCTATGGGGCTACGAGCGGCAAGGGCTTTGTCAATGGGCTCGCCGGCCAGCGCTTTGGCGTGCGCAACTCCGGCGCCACCCTGGTGGTAGAGGGCGTGGGCAACCATGGCTGCGAGTATATGACCGGTGGGGTCGCCGTGATCCTTGGCGAGGTTGGTGCCAACTTTGCCGCAGGCATGAGCGGCGGCATCGCCTACGTGTACGACGAGCTGCGCACGCTCAAGGGGCGCTGCAACAAGGACATGGTCGAGCTGCTGATGCCCACCGACACCGAGCTCGAGCAGGTGCGCGCCCTCATCGAGGAGCATGTGGAGCGCACGGCAAGCCCGCGCGGCATCAAGCTGCTCTACCAATTCGCCGAGGCGCGCAGACATTTCGTGAAGGTGGTGCCCCACGAGTATCGCCTGGTGATGGAGCGTGCGGACGCCGAGCAGGCGAGCGGCGTGAGCCGCGAAGAGGCCGTCGAGCTTGCCTTCGAGGCGTTGAGGAAGGAGGCCTAGGACCATGGGAAAACCGGGAGCATATCTTAAGGTGACACGGCACGAGCACGCCATGCGCGACGCGCATGAGTCGGTGGCAGACTTTGGCGAACTGGCCCTTCCGCTCACGGTGGCGGAACAGCAGCTCCAAGCGAGTCGCTGCATGTACTGCGGAGTGGCCTTCTGCCAGACAGGCGTGAGCTTTGGCGACGCGCGACCCTCGGGCTGTCCACTGCACAACCTGATTCCGGAGTGGAACGACCTCGTGTGTCGAGGCCTTTGGGACGAAGCCGCCGAGCGCCTTGCGCTCACCAATCCCTTCCCCGAGTTCACGGGGCGCGTGTGTCCCGCTCTCTGCGAGGCGGCCTGCAACTTGGGCCTGCATGACGGTCCCACGACCATCCGCGACAACGAGCGGGCCATCTCCGACCATGCGTGGGCACGTGCCGCGGGTCCCCTTGCCGTGGGTCCCGCCGCGCCGGACGCCCCGAAGGTGACGGTGGTGGGGTCTGGCCCGGCAGGACTTGCCTGCGCGTGGGAACTGACGCGCCTAGGGCTGCGCGCAAGCATCGTCGAGCGGGCAGACCGCCCCGGTGGCCTGCTCATGTACGGCATCCCCAACATGAAGCTGCCCAAAGACGTGGTCGAGCGTCGCGCAGAGTTCATGCGCTCCTGTGGCATCGAGCTGCGCTGCGGCTGCGATGCCTCCGACGCCCAGGTGGCGGTACGGCTGCTGGAGGAAAGCGACGCCGTGGTCGTGGCCGTCGGCGCACGGCAGGCCCGCCGCCTTGCCGTACCTGGGGCGGACGCCGAGGGCGTCGTGCTGGCGGTGGACTACCTGACCGCTGCGACAAAGGCCTTGCTCGACGGCGGAAAGCCCACGGTGAGCGCCGCAGGTCACGATGTGGTCGTGATTGGTGGCGGCGACACTGGCACCGACTGCGTGGCAACGGCCCTGCGCCAGGGGGCACGCAGCGTGCGACAGCTGGAGTTTTTGCCCAAGCCACCTGCGACGCGCCGTGAAACCAACCTCTGGCCAGAGTGGCCCGCCGTGCGCAAGGACGACTACGGCCAGCTCGAGGCGGCAGCCACATTTGGACACGACCCCCGTATGTGGGGTGTCGACACGCTCGAGGTCCTTGTGGGCAGTGGGGCGGTCACGGGGCTGCGCGTGGCCGCGCTCGACTGGTCAGGAGGCAGGCCGGAGCGCATCGCGGGCAGCGAGCAGGTGCTGCCCGCACAGTTGATGCTCATCGCGATGGGCTTCACAGGGCCGGAAGCTGCGGTCTTCGATGCTCTAGGCGTGGAGGCGCCCGAGCGAGGCGCGACCCATCAGGCTGGCGAGAAGGTCTGGCTAGCCGGCGACTGCCGCAGCGGCTCCTCGCTGGTAGTAAACGCCATCGCCGACGGGCTCGCCTGTGCAGCCGAGGTCGCCGCGGCGCTCGGCGCGTAGCGCCCATAACGCGCATGACATCTCACACCGACGACCGACAGGAGAACGCATGCACTTCACCAAGATGCACGGCTTGGGCAACGACTACCTCTATGTATACGGGGAGGTGCCGCAAGACGTCGCAGACCTGTCGCGCAGGCTCTCGGACCGTCACTTTGGCGCGGGCTCTGACGGCATGGTCTACATCGGCCTCTCCGAGGTGGCGGACTTTGGGATGCGCATCTTCAATGCCGACGGCAGCGAGGCGATGATGTGCGGCAACGGCATCCGCTGTGTGGGCAAGTACGTCTATGACCGCGGCCTCACCAGTAAGACGACGCTCGCCATAGAGACGCTCTCGGGGGTGAAGGAGCTTAGACTGCAGGTGGCAAACGGGAGCGTCTCCGCTGCGACCGTCAGCATGGGCAGAGCCATGGTCAGCGATGACCTCGTTGTCCACACCTCCCTTGCAGACGTCACGTGCACGCCCGTCTCGGTAGGCAACCCCCATGTGGTCCTGTTCGTCGATGATGCACTAACGGCGCCAATTGCAGAGCTGGGTCCCCTCATCGAGCGACATCCACTCTTTCCGGGAGGAGTGAACGTCGAGTTCGTGCAGGTTCTCTCCAACCACGAGTTGCGCATGCGCGTCTGGGAGCGGGGCAGTGGCATCACAATGGCGTGCGGCACGGGTGCCTGCGCCTCGGCTGCTGCGGCAACAAGCAGGGGCCTCTGCCCACCAGACGAGGAGGTCACGGTGCACCTCGACGGCGGAGTCCTGCGCATCACGGTCGGCAAGGACTACACGGTCACCATGACCGGTCCCGCCGAGACGGTCTACGAGGGAGAGGTGCAGCTATGATCACGCCCAACAGGCATTACGCCGAGCTCAAGGACTCCTACCTCTTCACGCACATCGCCGAGCGCGTCGCGGCGTACCAGGCAGCGCATCCAGAGGCACACCTTCTGCGCTTGGGCATCGGCGATGTGACGTTGCCCCTCTGCGACGCGGTCATTGCCGCCTTGCATCAGGCCGTCGACGACCAGGCGAGTCCCGAGCGCTTCCAGGGCTACCTGCCCGAATGCGGTGCCCCTTTCCTGCGCGCTGCGATTGCCGAGCACTATCGCAGCCGCGACGTGACTCTGACCGACGACGAGGTATTCGTCTCCAGCGGGGCGAGCGACGAGCTGGGCGACATCCTGGACCTCTTTGACCCGTGCAGCTCGGCCTTGGTCATAGAGCCGGCGTATCCAGCCTACGTGGACGCGAGCATCATCGCAGGTAGGCGCATCGTGCACCTGCCCGCTAGCCGCGAGGACGGCTTTCTGCCCAAACCCAGCAACGAGGCGCAGGCAGACCTCATCTATCTCTGCTCGCCCAACAACCCAACCGGGGCCGCCTTTAACCGCAGCCAGCTTCAGCAGTGGGTCGACTTTGCCAACGCACATGGCTCGATCATTCTCTTTGACGCGGCCTACGAGGCCTTCATCGAGGACTCTGCCTTCCCCCACAGCATCATGGAGCTGCCAGGTGCCCGGACCTGCGCGATCGAGATCTGCTCGCTCTCCAAGACCGCCGGGTTCACGGGCACCCGCCTGGGCTACACCGTCATCCCGCAAAGCCTCGTACGCGCGGGCATGAGCCTGCACGACATGTGGGTACGCAACCGCACCACCAAGACCAACGGCGTCTCGTACGTCATCCAGCGCGGCGCATCGGCCGTCTTTACGCCGGAAGGCCAGCAACAGGTGCGAGAGAATCTGGCCTACTACAAGGGGAACGCGCAGTTGCTCATGCGGACCCTCGACCAGACGGGCACGTGGTACTGCGGCGGGCGCAATGCTCCCTACCTCTGGGTGCAGTGCCCGGACGGCATGGGCAGCTGGGAGTTCTTCGACCTGCTGTTGGGCGAGGCGCAGATCGTGGGCACCCCCGGCGCGGGCTTCGGCGCCTGTGGCGAGGGCTACCTGCGTTTCTCGACCTTCGGCAGCCACGCGGACACCGAGGAAGCCGCCCGGCGACTTCTTGCGCTGTTGGGCTGATGAGCGCGATCGAGCGTCACCCCTGCCCCAGACGGCCCGCCCGCCTGGGGCAGTTTCTTCTCGTCGGGGCATCTGCCTGCGGCCTCGGCCGGTAACTGCAACGAGCGGGTGGTCGAGGCCGTCGTGGAGCAGGCACGCACGTTGATGCAGACCTTCAACTACCCCTACACCATCCCGCAAGCGCTGCTGGCCGAGAAGGTCTGCCAGACCATCGGCATGGACAAGATCTTCTACCAGAACTCCGGCGCCGAGGCCAACGAGGCGATGATCAAGATGGCCCGCAAGTACGGCATCGAGACC
>CACXFC010000260.1 GCA_902766835.1 uncultured Coriobacteriaceae bacterium
CATCTCCCAGATGAAGGACGGCGTCATCTTCGTCAACACCGGCCGTGGCGGCCTGGCCGACACCGAGGCCATCATCCGCGGCATCCTCTCCGGCAAGATCGGCGCCGCCGGCCTCGACGTGTACGAGGAGGAGAACGCCAACGTGTACCAGGACCGCTCCGGCCTGGTCATCGACTCCGTCACTGCGCGCCTCTGCTCGTTCCCCAACGTGGTTATGACCAGCCATCAGGCCTTCTTCACCAAGGAGGCCCTGGCCGAGATCGCAAAGGTGACCCTCACCAACGCCCGCGCCTTCGCCAACGGCGCTCCCGACGACGAGTACGTCTTCCGCAGCATCGTTTGCTAACGAAGTCTCCCCGTCCTAGCTCTTAGAGCCCGGCACCCTCGCTTCGCTTTGTGTTGCCTTTACGCTACCAAAGTCGGCGAGGGTGCCTTATTTTTCGGTGGACGATACTATAGTTGCTAAGAGAATTAGCTCTCTTGGACCAGAGCTGACATGATGCTCGGCGCTGCGGTGGCAATTAGGGGACACGCCCTTTTTTGCCCCGCGGGGCAAAAAAGGGCGTGTCCCCTAATTGCCCCAGCTGCCACCGTCGCCGGATGTCAGGTTTAGTCCAAAGGAGTTGTACGCCATCAGAGCATAGGAGCAACATGGCAACACATAAGAAGAGGACCAAGATCATCTGCACCATGGGCCCGGCCACCGAAGACGACGAGGTATTGCGTCAGCTCATCCTTCACGGCATGAACGTCGCGCGCTTCAACTTCTCCCACGGCAGCCACGACTACCATCGCCGCAACATCGAGCGCGTGCGCCGCATCTCCGACGAGCTGCAGATTCCCGTGGCCATCCTGCTTGACACCAAGGGCCCCGAGATCCGCACCGGCGAGCTCTACGAACACCGTGCCGTCACCTTAAGGAAGGGTGCCAACGTCGTGGTCACCACGCGCCAGGTTCCCGGCTCGTCCGAGTGCTTCTCCATCAGCTACGAGAACCTGCCCAACGAGGTCTTCCCCGGCTCCACCATCCTGGTTGACGACGGACTCATTGCCCTCACCGTCGACCACGTCGATGGGCCCGACATCCACTGCATCATCGAGAACGGCGGCGAGCTCAAGGAGCACAAGGGCGTCAACGTGCCCAACGTCGACATCCAGCTGCCCTCCGTCACCGAACAGGACCGCGCCGACATCATGTTTGGCTGCGAGCTGGGCGTAGACGCCATCGCCGCCTCGTTCATCCGCAGCGGAGCCGCCGTTGACGAGATCCGCAAGCTCTGCAACGAGATGGGCATGCGCGGCATGACCATCATGTCCAAGATCGAGAGCGCGACTGCGGTCAAGAACTTCGACGAGATTCTGGGGCATTCCGACGGCATCATGGTGGCCCGCGGCGACCTTGGCGTCGAGGTCCCTGCCGAGCAGGTTCCCCACATCCAGAAGACCATCATCGCCAAGTGCGCAAACGCCTACAAGCCGGTCATCGTTGCAACCCAGATGCTCGACTCCATGACCCACAACCCGCGCCCCACGCGCGCCGAGGTGGGAGACGTGGCCAACGCCGTGTACGACGGCGCGGACTGCGTCATGCTCAGCGGCGAGACCGCTGCCGGCCAGTACCCCATCGAGGCCGTCAACACGATGTCGGCCATCTGCAAGGAGACCGAGCGCTACCTTGAGGAGCGTCAGGTCTACCATGACCGCGGTGGCGTGCGCAACGTCAACAGCGCCATCGGCTTTGCCGCCGTCGAGATTGCCGACCGCGTAGGTGCGAAGTGCATCATCTGCCCCACGCACTCCGGCCGCACCGCGCGCCTCATCTCCAACTTCAGGCCCGACCTGCCCATCTACGCCATGTCCCCCTCGCGCCAGGCCATCCGCAAGACCTGCTTCCTGTGGGGTGTCTTCGCCTACAAGACCCTCGAGCAGGGCTCGCTCTCGTCCACGCTCTACGAGTCGCTTGAGCGTGCGAAGCAGGAGCACCTGGTGAATACCGGCGACGTGGTGGTCATCACCTCCGGCGACCCGCAGACCTCGCCGCAGCAGGGCGACTACATCACGTCCACCAACATGGCCATGGTGGCCCAGGTTCAGTAACGCACAAGCGAAGGAAGCTTGCGGCAAGCGGATGCCTGCGTGCCAAAGGGAAGCCTTCCCTTTGGCACGCGAAATCAAGGGACACGCCCTTTTTCCCCGCGGGGCAAAAAGGGCGTGTCCCTTGATTTCCTAGCACGCGTATGGTGGGGCCAGCGTTAGTAGGCGCCGCCTCCGCCACCACCACCGCCGCCTCCGCCGCCGCCTGACGAGCCGCCGCCTGAGCCGCTCGAGCTGGCAGCGCTCGAGAAGCCGCTGCTGAAGGTGTGCGCGGGAGAATGATCGCCGATTGACGGCGAGCACCACATGACGGTGCTGGACATCCTCGTGTCGTCAACCACCTCGGGTAGCACCATCTTGAGCTGCTCGATGACCTTGTCGGAAACGCCCAGCACAACGGCCATCACCAGCAGGCGGTTCCACAGGATAACGTCGGTGGGCACAGCCTCGTCGAGCCGCGTGAAGTCCTTGAGCCAGCGCTTGAGCGCCTCGAGCTTGGCCTTGACCTCGATTGCCTCAGAGGAGAGGTCGCGCTTGATGGACAAAAGGACGATCATCACCACGAATATGACGACAAGTATCACGAAGCGGACGAGCATGGGCACCCAGGCGTTGGCCATCTCGTACGCACGCTGCGAGAAGAAGAACAGGTCGGCACCCGTCAGGGCAAGCGCGAAGAAGGTGATGCCCAAAAGGATGATGAGCAGGTCGGTGTGCTCCTTCTCGTCTGTGGCTTCGATGTTGAGGCCGCGCTCGGTCACCTGCTCCTCGACCGTATCCTTCCAGACTTCCAGCTCCTGCTCGTAGAGCTTGTCGTGCGCCCGGGCAATGCGCTCGAAGTCGGACATGTACACGCTTCCGCCCGCGCGGTCGTTGCCGTCGGCGAGCTGCTCGGCGAACTTGCCCACAAAGTTGAAGACGAACTCCACCGTCGCGCGGTCGATGGGGTCGGTGATCTTGGATGCCTTGTCGGGCACCAGCGTCAGGCGCCAGTCCTCTTCCTCCTTGGGCGAACGCGCAAAGCGCTTCTTGAGGTAGATGGCCTTCTCGAGCTTGATGATGCCCATGTCGGAAAGGCGCATCAGCGACGCGGTGAAGTCGGGGCCCGAGCCCGCCGAGCCCTGGTACACATAGTGCAAGACTGCCGGATGGTCGTTGGTGGGCACGTCACGGAAGTACTTGTCGTCGAACTTCGCGCGGTGCTTGCGGGAATAGAGAACGCGGTCGACGATGGAGCCGATCACGCCCACGACGATGAGGAGGTTCAAGATCCACTGCTTGATGTTTGCCCAGAAGCCCGCGCGCTCGAAGCGCTTGTTGGCCTCCTCTGCCCAGCCGGCCTCCTCGGCAAGCACGGTGCCAAGGCGCTCCTCCTGGCGGGTATCGGCAAGCCCGATCCACTCGGCAGGAAAGACCGCGCGTACCTCGGCAAACTCGCCGGAATTGACCTCGGGCATGTACATGACCAGCGTGCCAGGGTCTCCCGGGCCGAGGTCGTCCCACGCCGGAATCACGCCAGAGGGAACCTCGATGCTGCCCACCAGCGAGGCATTGTGCTGCCAGCCGCGCAGGTTCTCTCCGGCGGTGATCTGCGTGCCCTCGGGGGCACCCGCAAAGAAGACGTAGCACTCCACGTCCTTGGAGTCCTTGGTCCAGCGGTCACCCACGTACTTCCAATACAGCTCACCCGTATCAGCCCACTTGGCCGTCACGCCCGTAAGGTCGTAGTTCACGTAGAAGCTGGCCCGCTCGTCGTACTTGTCGTAGTGGACGTCGACGCGCGTGTAGTTGGACCTCTCCTCCATCGTCCAGGTGCCTTCGGCATCGGAGGAGCCCCCCACGTAGTCATAGGGTGTCAGGTTGTTGTTTATCACCTCTCCGGCAGCGGTCACGCGGACGCTGACGTCGTCCAGCTCTCCCCTTTTGGTGTCTATCTCCCAATAGAAGCCATGGAAGTTGCCGTCAAGGTCGATGGTGCGCACCTCAGACACATGCACCACACCGTCGGTGCCAACCGTTGCCCAGACGCGCGTGCTGGCAAGGTCGTAGTCCTTGTCATCAGCAAAGGCACTAAGCGGACTTGCGGCAATAAGGAGACATGCCACAAGCGCGAGCATCAAAGCACGGAGCAGCCGGTGAGTTCGTTTCATGGCTACGTCCTTTCGATGAGGCGGCTAATTGCCCCCATTCTATTGCAATACGCAAGTGCAGTGGTATGCGAGGGGCAATTAAGGGACACGCCCTTTTTGCCCCGCGGGGCAAAAAGGGCGTGTCCCTTAATTGCCGAAACTACCAGCGCGTCCTAGCGCTCACACTTCCAGAAGTGTGCGGAGAACGGGGCAACCTCGCTGCCGCCGCCAAAGTCGTGGTCGCTGCCGTCAATGAGGTCAACGGCACGCCCGCAACCGGCGTCGAAGTGGAAGACATACGGCTCGGCTGCGGCATTGATGGCCACGATGACCCGCTCGTTGTCGCTCTTGCGCTCGAACAGAAGCTGCTGGGGGTTCACGGCAATCTCGCGATAGTCGCCCCAGCAAAGGGCCTCGCTACTCGTCTTGGCATGGGCCAGTGCGCACAGGTAGTCGGTCAGCTCGTTCCACTGGGGAGCGTCGAGGGTTGGGCGCAGCTCATGGTCGCCAAAATGCTGCTCGCCCTCAATCCCCCACTCGCTGCCGTAGTAGATGCAGGGCACGCCGCACATGCCGAAGAGAATGCCGTAGAGCGGATAGAGGTGGCGCTTGTCCTCAAGCTTGGTGGCAATGCGCGGCACGTCGTGGTTGTCGGCGAAGTTGAGCAGATGGCGTCCGGTGTACAGGTCCCAGGGGTCAGAGCCACTCTGGCGCTTGAGCGCGTAGGCCACCTCGTGCATGTTGGCCGAGTTCATGCTGCTCCAAAGGCCCTTGTACACCTCGTAGTTGGTGACGGTGTCGCACACGTTGTCGCCCATCCAGCGGTTGTAGTCGCCAAACATGGTCTCGCCCAAAAGCAGGAACTTCTCGCCGCGCTTCGTGCTCAGCTCGTTGGCAATCTCGCGCAGATACTGCAGGAAGCCGTCCTCGAGGCAATAGGCCACGTCCAGGCGCAGTCCGTCGATGTTGTACTCGCGCTCCCACGTGCGAATAACGTCGGCGCAGTAGCGATTAAGGTCGTAGTTGTTATGGTTGAGCTTCACCAGATAGGGAACGCCCGCCCACGTCTCGTACGAGAAGCCGTCGCCGTACTCGTTGTTGCCGCTCCAGTTGATGTTGAACCAGCCCGAGCATTCCGATCCGCCACGGCTCTCAAGCACGTCGCGGAACGCCGGGAAGTCGCGGCCCACGTGGTTGAACACGCCATCGAGCAGAACCCTGATGCCCGCCTTGTGGAATGCGCCCACCACGGTGCGAAGGTCGTCGTTGGTGCCCAGGCGGCAGTCGACGGTAAGGTAGTCAGTCGTGTCGTAGCCATGCGAGATGCTCTGGAACACGGGGTTGAGGATGACGCAAGTGGCGCCGAGCTTCTTGATGTGCTCGACCCAGCCGTCGTCGACTATCTTGAGCAGGCGATGCTCCAGCACGCCATCATTCTCATGCGGGGCCCCGCAAAGGCCCAGCGGATAGATTTGATAGAACACAGAGGTTTCGAACCAAGACATTGGTCCTCCTTGTTGTTGGTCAAACGCCAGTCGCATAAGGATACCCGAACGGGACGGCCGCCGCGCCTGCGTGGCGCATCCTCATGCGAGCAGCAGATAGTGCGATCCGTGTGCATTGCTGTAAAAAAGGCGCCCGGGGCGACCGAAGTCGCCCCGGGCAAAGGGAGGGAGGGACCGCATCAAGAAGTTGGGCTACTCCTCGACGGGCTTTTTCCAGAAGGACAGAATGAGTGCGCCCACAACGGAACCAACGAGCAGGGCGACGGCATACATCACGGGATTGCCGATGATGGGGATGACCCAGAAGCCACCGTGGGGAGCGGGGCTGGTGCAGCCAAACATCGCGGAAAGCGCGCCCGAAACGGCG
>CACXFC010000261.1 GCA_902766835.1 uncultured Coriobacteriaceae bacterium
CACGAGCATGTCGCTCGAGGCCTTGGTGGAGCTGTAGGGGCTGGACGGGTGGTAGGGCGTCTCCTCGGTGAAGCGCGCCGGGTCGTCGAGGGCCAGGTCGCCGTAGACCTCGTCGGTGGAGACGTGGTGCATGCGCAGGCCGTGGCGGCGGCAGCACTCCAGCAGCTCGAAGGTGCCCCGCACGTTGGTCTCCACGAAGGGGCTGGGGTCGGCGATGGAGTTGTCGTTGTGGCTCTCCGCGGCGAAGTGGACGATCGCGTCGTGGCCGGGCGCGAGCCCGTCGAGCAGCGCGGCGTCGCAGATGTCGCCCACCACCAGCTCGGCGCCGGTGCCCTCGATGTTGGCGGGGTTGCCCGCGTAGGTGAGCTTGTCGAGCACGGTGACGCGCACCTCGGGGTGCTCGCGCGCCACGTAGTGCACGAAGTTCGATCCGATGAAGCCGCAGCCGCCGGTCACGATGATGGAGCGCGGCTCGAAGGTCTCTGGCATGGGCCCTATGCCTCCCTGTCCGTGGTCTGTGCGATGTAGTCGGCCAGCGCCTCGCGCCAGGGGCGCATGGAGTTGCCGATGGTCTGCTCGAGGCGGGCGTTGGCCAGCGACGAGTGGCGCGGGCGCACGGCCGTGGTCGGGTTCATGCGCCGCCACTCCTCCGTGCTGCAGCGCACGACGCGGCAGTCGGCGCCGGCCAGGCGGAATGCCTCCTCGGCGAGGTCGGCCCACGAGCAGGTGCCCTCGTTCGTGCAGTGCCAGGTGCCGAAGAGGTCGGTGAGCGCGATGCGCATCAGCTCGCCGGACAGGTCGTCTGCCGAGGTGGGGTTGCCGAACTGGTCGTCCACCACCGTCACGGCGTCGCCGCGCGCAGCCAGGCGCAGCATGGTGGCCACGAAGTTGTGCCCCTCGCCGTAGAGCCAGGCGGTACGCACCACGTGCGTGCGGGGGTTGGCGGCAAGCGCCAGGCCCTCGCCCGCGAGCTTGGAGCGGCCGTAGGCGCTGATGGGCGCGGGCACGTCGCCCTCGACGCGCTCGCCGGGCTCGGTGCCCGGGAAGACGTAGTCGGTGGAGACGTGCACGAGCGCCGCCCCGGTGCGCGCGCAGGCCCGCGCGAGGTTCATCGGCCCCAGCGCGTTGGCGGCGAAGGCCGCGGGGAAGTTGCGCTCGCAGCCGTCGACGTTGGTCATCGCGGCGCAGTTGACCACCACGTCGTAGGGCTCGTGGGCGTCGAACCACGCGTCGACGCTGGCGGCCTCGGCTATGTTTATCTCGGCGAGGTCGGCCCAGTCGACATGTGCGCCCTCCCAGCCGGCGGGCACGCGGCCCTCGTCCGTCCTTCTCCTCAGCGCGCGGCCCAGCTGGCCGAGCGCTCCGGTCACCAGTGCCCTCATCGGCGCGCCTCCCTGCTCCCCGGGGCGATCCTGCCCTCGGCAACGGCGCGCAGGTGCGCGCCGTAGTCGCTCTTGCCGTAGCGCTCGGCGCACTCCAGCAGCTTGTCGCGGCTCACCCAGCCGTTCTCGTAGGCGATCTCCTCGGGCACGGAGACCGGCAGGTCCTGGGCGCGCTCCACGGTGCGCACGAACTGCGACGCCTCGAAGAGGCTCTCCATGGTGCCGGTGTCGAGCCAGGCGAAGCCCCGCCCCAGCGTGACCACGTCGAGCTCGCCGGCGTCCAGGTACATGCGGTTGAGGTCGGTGATCTCGTACTCGCCGCGGGCGGACGGGCGCACCTGCGCCGCCATCTGGGGGACGCCCGCCGGGTAGAAGTAGAGGCCCGTGACGGCGTAGTCGCTCTTGGGGTGGGCCGGCTTCTCCTCGATGGAGACGGCGTTGTAGTCGGCGTCGAACTCCACCACGCCGAAGCGCTCCGGGTCGTCGACGCGGTAGCCGAAGACGGTGGCGCGCCCCTCGGCGGCGGCCGCTGCGGCCTTCCTCAGGCGCTTGCCCAAGCCGTTGCCGTAGAAGATGTTGTCGCCCAGCACCAGCGCGCAGGGCTCGGTGCCTATCCAGTCCGCGCCGATGGTGAAGGCCTGCGCCAGGCCGTCGGGGCTGGGCTGCTCGGCGTAGGAGAGCTCCACGCCGAAGTCGGAGCCGTCGCCCAGCAGGCGCTCGAAGTTGGGCAGGTCGGAGGGCGTGGAGATGACCAGCACCTCGCGGATGCCCGCGAGCATGAGCGTGGAGAGCGGGTAATAGACCATCGGCTTGTCGTAGACCGGCAGCAACTGCTTGCTGGTCACCGTGGTGAGCGGGTACAGGCGCGTGCCGCTCCCGCCCGCAAGGATGATGCCCTTCATCGCACAGCTCCTTTGCCAAATGTTATGCAATCACGCATTGCGCTTGCCTGATTATCCAATCCCTATTGTGCGCTGCCACCGTCCAGCCAGATCTTGCGGCTCACAAAGTTCCACACCATCACAACGGCAGTGGCAAAAACCTTGACGACAGTGACGGCAAGACCCGTCGTTCCCAGCCAGCGGGTACCCACCCACATGATGATCTCGTTGATGACAAGGCCCACCGCCGACAGCACGATAAAGATGACGAACTCCTTCGTCTTGCTCATATCTTCACGGTGCGTGAACACATAGCGCATCGAGGCCAGGTAATTGAAGACTACCGACACACAAAACGAGATGCCTGCCGACAATACCGGGTCGACGCCAAACACCTGCGAAAGCAGCATGAGCACGCCATAATCCACCAGGAAGGCAAGCATACCCACGACGCCAAACTTAAGAATCTGCTCGAACAACTTTGACATGTACCATCACCCATTTACTACCGATTGTGCAGTACCATTCAATGTACTCGATTGTTTCATCGAGGACAAACCTGACGTAGTATGTATGGGATTGTCGGAATCATGCACGGCATTCTTGCATCGCGCATGAATGAAAAGAGGATTATTCATGGCCACCGTAAACTCAGGCAACCGCCGCAGGGTGTCCTCGGGCTCGTCTCGTGGACGCAGCACGTCCCAGACCACACGCCGCTCTGACGGCCGCAAGCCCTTGCAGGGTCGCGACACGGGTTATCGGGTAGGCAGCAGCCGCCGTCAGAACTCCTCGCGCAGCATCAATCCGCGCATCATCATCGTCGGCGTTGTGGGCCTCTTGCTGCTCATCGCCATCGTCTTTGGCATCAGCAGCTGTGTGAGGGGCTGCAGCAACCAGGGCAAGAAGGATTCGGCCAAGGAGCAGGAGCAGCAGGTCAACCCCGATGACGAGCGCGTTGCCTTTGGCGTCTCCTCCGACGTGACCGCCAAGCTCGGCGCCGTCCTCGACCGCAACGAGGCCTTTGAGAAGATTGCCAAGAGCGCCGACAAGATCACCGACGAGCGCCTGATCGACCTTGCCATCGCAGAGCCCGACGCCATCGAGTTCGTTGCCGGGTCGGTCAAGGCCAATGGCAGCTCGCAGCCCTATGGCGAAGTGGTCACGCAGGGCACCTATCCCCAGCTCTACACCTTCGACACGCGTTGGGGCTACCTCCCCTACGCCGACGGCATCATGGGCGTAACCGGCTCTGGCCCCGTGGCGCTTTCCATGGCCGCCATGGGTCTTACCGGAAAGAACACCTATGACCCCGCAACCATCGCCCAGGCAGTGACCGCGGCCAACCTTGCCAGCGGCACCACCGGCATGGACGACTCCTTCCTCTCCAACCACGCCTCCGATGCGGGCGTCGAAGCCACCAGCATCGAGGCTTCCTCGGACGGCCTCTACGGCGGCATCTCCGACGAGACCCCCGTCCTCATCAAGCTCAAGGCCGATTCGGGCATCGGCTCTGCCTCGGCTCACTGGGCGCTCATCACCTCGCTCAACTCCGACAACTCCGTGACGGTCTACGACCCCACCTCTGCGCTCGCCACCTCGCACTCTTGGTCGCTAGGTGCCGTCTCGAGCAGGACTGACACCGCCTACACCCTCTACAGCGCTGGCTCCGACACCAGCTCCGCCAGCGAGGAAAGCGAAGAGGAGAGCGAGTACTAAGCCGCAGCGAGGCTTTCGTTTCTCCGGAATCGATACTGGTGCACAAAACTGCCCGGCACTTAAGTGTTCCCGCATGCAAATACAAGCTCGTACCTGCATCCATGGAACGCTTAAGACGGGCAGTTTTGTGCACCATGCGTGTCCTTTTGCTGCCCCACAGGTATGAAAAACCGGGTCGCAGGTGTTGCACCTGCGACCCGGCAATGATGCGGGAGCTTTGCTAGACCTTCAGGCTCTTACGCGAAGATCTCCTCGGCGGCAGCGCGCAGCTTGGCCTCGATGGCCTCGGCTTCGGCACGCGTGGCGCCCTTGGCGAACAGGTAAGCCTTGATCTTGGGCTCGGTGCCAGAGGGACGGAAGATGATCTTGTTGTCGTCCTCAAGCTGGTACTCGATGACGTTTGCGGGCGGCAGCTTCTGCGGGGCTTCCTTCTGCAGGCCAGAGACGCGCGGCATCTCGGGGCCGGTGGCGAAGTCGGTCATGCCCACAACCTTGAGGCCGGCAATCTCGGTCAGCGGCTCCTCGCGGAGGCTCTTCATGAGGGCGGCCATCTTGTCGGCACCCGCGGCACCCGGGAACGAGGCGTTGACGATGCCGTTGATGTAGTAGCCGTACTTCTGGTACAGGGCGTCCATGGCCTCGTAGAGGTCCATGCCCTTGGAGGCGTAGTCGGATGCCATCTCAACGCACATCTCGACGGCGACGATGGCGTCCTTGTCGCGGGCGTGCGTGCCCACGAGGTAGCCGTAGGACTCCTCGAAGCCCATGAGGTAACGATCCTCCTCGCCAGCGTCCTTGAGCTGGTCGATCTGGTCGCCAATG
>CACXFC010000262.1 GCA_902766835.1 uncultured Coriobacteriaceae bacterium
CCGCTCGGCGGGGACACGCCGGCGGGGCCGCGGTGTGCTATCCACCAAAAGTTTCGAAGAGCCCAAAAAAGGGCGTGTCCCTTAATTTCCCCGTCTGTCTTCCTTGGCAAAAAAGGGCGTGTCCCTTAATTTCCCCCTGAGCTAGCTGTAGTGGCAGGGTATCGCCCCTTTGAAATGCCCTTGGCTGCCCCAGTTGATTACAATAGGACGAACTGCACGATGCGCACCTTTAGGGCTGCTCGGCTTTGGGAGTGAGACTGCTATGGGATACAACGCACTCGTCCGCATGCGGGAGAAGAACTTCGAGGCATACGGCATAGAAAACAGCGTGCACATCCCACCGCTGCCCGCGGCAAGCAGGATCTATGGTCAAGAGGCCTTGGCCTTCATACGCGACTGCTGCGAGGACCTTCTGTTTGACACCACCGACGAGCGCAGGGTGGCGCTCGACGACTCGGACGGGCGAAGCTCGGGCCCGGGCAGGATTCCCTACAACATGGAGCGCGACCTCGATCGCCTGAGCTTCGAAGTTGCCATTGGGCGCTTCCTCAAGACGGGTGCGCGCGCCGACGCCTTCGACATCTACTACTGCTACTGCGAGATGTTCAAGCCCTTTGGCTCGGGCTATGACAGCACGGGCATGCTGCTCGAGATGCTCTCAGAGCACGAGACCAACGCGAGCTCGCTGCTCATGAAGCATCGCGACCACTACTCGCATAGCGTCTACGTGTTTCTGATCGGCCTGGCCTTCTACAAGAATCACGCGGCGCTGCGCGAGGCATACAACAGCCGCTACGGCCTGGAGGAGGGCCCCGAGGCGGCGCACCACTTCCTCAAGTATTGGGGCATGACCTCGCTGTTCCACGATATCGGCTATCCCTTCGAGATTGCGCACCAGCAGATGAGGGCCTATGTGTGCAAGATCGACGCGAACAACAACGACGATTACGGCTTTGCCCCGGTGGTGTCGTATCGCAGGATGGACGAGTTCGCGCTCTCGCGTCTGGGAGACCTCAACGAGCTGTATGCGCGCGCCATCACCGAGCGCCTCGACCTGAATTACCTGGACCGCGTGGGTGCCGAGGCATACTACCTCAGGTATAAGCTGAACGGCACGCTCAAGGACCGAGCCGTCCACAACAACCCCGATGCCATGGATTATCTCTACATGGACCATGCCTACTTCAGCGGCATGGTGTTGGCGAAGGCCTACCTTGACCGTCACCCAAAGATCAAGACCTACGAGGATCTGCCCGTGGCGCTGCTCGACGGGTTGTGCGCCATCATCCTGCACAACACCCTCTTCAAGTTCACCATCCGTTCGCTTCTGCATGTGAAGGAGCCGCTTTCGCTGGCAGACGGGCAGCCCTTGGCCTACCTGCTCATGCTCTGCGACGAGCTGCAGTGTTGGGACCGCGCGTCGTATGGGCAGAACACCCGCTCGGGCATCTACCCTTTCGACTTCGACATGGAGTTCAGCGAGGCGGGACCCAAGTTCATCTACCTTTACGACGCGTTCTACGGCGACAAGGTGGTCAACTCGAAGTCGTACAAGCAGATGCTCGACGTTGGCTACACCAAGAAGTCCGGGGCGGTGCGCAAGCAGCGCTGCAAGTACCTCGACGACATCGACGAGATCGTTAGCCTGTCGGATGTGATTGCGGGCTTCGAGCACGACGTGACAAAGCCCGACGAAAGCGGCGCGCTAGAGGCTGTCATAGCAACCAAGTACAGGAAGACGGGCGTGTACCTGTCCGACAGCAACTACCTGAACCTGTACTCGTTCGCGCTTGCGCTCAACGGCCGCTATTGCGGTGCCACCACCTCCGAAGAGATGGTGCGCGCCTTCGAGCACGACCTGTCGCTCGAGTACAAGCTCTCCAACATCGCGCAGGCGAAGAACTTTGGCCCGCAGCTCGAGAGGATTCACTGCTTCTATACCGACAGGGCGGTTGACTACGAACCGGTCAGAAAGTTCAGCGACGAGGAGTTGGGCGAGCTGGCCGAGAGCGAGCATGCGCGCTGGTACTCCGAGAAGGTTGCGATGGGTTGGGAGTATGGTGCCGCCCATGTGGGCAGGCTTGATGGTGCCAACGACAACGTGATGCGCGAGCGCACGCGCCTGCACCACGACCTGATTCCCTTCGAGGACCTGACCGAACCCGAGGTCTACAAGGATGCCGCGCCCATGGCAAAGATGCTCGAGCTGTTGCATGAGTTCGACGGCCTGACCATCTATCGCATGTACAGAAGCAACTGACACAGTGCGGGGCAATTAGGGGACACGCCCTTTTTGCCCCGCGGGGCAAAAAAAGGCGTGTCCCCTAATTGCCATGGCTCCTTGATGAAAACTGGGTCATATGGGAATACTGTTCGTGATAGTAGTTGTGCGAGAATGGGCACAGTGGTAGCAGCAAGAACGGATGGTGCGTAAGCCTTGGGCATCTGGGAGTTCATCCTTGGACTGATTATGTTCTCGACCGCTGTGTCGTTGGGCTTGACGTATGTGGCGGGCCGTGCTGCCTGGCGTGGCGGCAAGCGGCTCATTGGCTGGGTGCGCAACCAGCGGCTACTGCCCGGCTCGGCGCAGAACCCTAGCCAAGAAGCGCAGGACGTGGTGGTCGAGCAGGTTGGGTGGGAGTCCGATCGCGGCACCCCACGGAGGCCCGAGGGTGCAGAGGGGCCCCGCGTGCGCAAGACGCAGCAGCGTCCGAGTTACACGCGCCTGAACATCGACGACACCCTCACGGCCGACCAAGTGATTCGCGTGCTGCGCCGGCTGCAGGGCAACCAGGTGCTTGGCACGCGCGCGGTGGCTGTAATAGACACGCTCAACAGCGCCGACATGCGGCTCGAGAGCCTCTTGACGGAGCTTGACGCCACTTTCCAGCGGGGAAGTATCAGTTGGGAGAAGTTTGCCACGCCGTCATACGGTGCCTACGATGCCATCCTGCGCAACTCTGCGCTGCTGGCTAACCGCATGCAGACCTTCGACACTGCAGGCTACCTGCGCTTGCGCGACACCATGGGCTCTGCGTGGCGCAACGGCGACGAGCATACCCAGGCGCGCGAGGAGCGTTGGCGCCTCTTCAAGCAAACGCTTACCTCCTTCGACGAGATCCAGGAGACCGACGAGAACCTCCTGCTGGAGCTGGACAAGCTGGCCGCAGAGGTGGCAAGCATCGCGGCCTCTGGCTCCGATGCCGCCGACGATTCGGCGCTCGAGGAGATTCGTCGCCTCATCGAGGAGGCCAAGTACTACCGCTAAGATGCATCGCGCATACGGCAGCTGACAGTCTGAGCCTTCGGGCCGCTTGCGGCTTGCTGACAGGTGCGCAAAAGGGGAGACGATGTCTGAAGAAGAGCTTTACGCGCTGCTCGACGCGCGCAACATTGCCTACGAGACCTTCCACCACGAGGCCGTCATGACCGTTGCCGAGGCGGACGAGCTGGTGCCCCGCCTGGGGATTCCCACGAAGAACCTGTTTTTGCGTGACGACAAGAAGCGCGCCTTCTTCCTGGTGGTGGCGCACGAGGACACCGAGATAGACCTCAAGCATCTTCACAAGCAGCTGGGGAGCCGCCGCCTCTCCTTTGCCAGTGCCGACATGCTGCAGGACAAGCTTGGCTTGGAGCAGGGCTCGGTCACGCCCTTTGGCATCCTGAATGACGCTACGCACGAGGTGACCCTCGTGTTTGACGAAACCCTTGCCCACCAGCGCTTCGACGCGCACCCCATGGTCAATACCGCCACGATGTTCATCGAGATGGATGACGTGCTGCCCCTGTTCAAGGAGCAGGGCAACCCCGTGGTGTTCTGCGACCTCACCTGCAAGAACATCGGCAATTAAGGGACACGCCCTTTTTTGCCCCGCGGGGCAAAAAAGGGCGTGTCCCTTAATTGCCCGACTCCCATCACTTGCTAACTGAGACACATCTGACTAAAGTAAACCCCAGTATACTTTTACACGTGGCACGGGGTTTGCATGGCAGCTCAACAACAGGCTTTTCTCACCATAAGGAATCTAACGAAGAGCTATGGTGACGGCGAAGCAAAGACGCAGGTCCTCAAGGGCATTTCGACGCAGATCGAGCGAGGCGAGATTTGCGTGCTCTTCGGGCCGTCCGGTTCGGGCAAGTCGACGTTTCTGAACATGGTTGGCGGGCTTGAGCCCGCAGACAGTGGTTCCATTCAAGTGGGCGACGTTGACATCACGCGTCTGAGCGACCATGACTTGGTTGAGTACCGGCGTCGCGAGCTGGGCTTCATCTTCCAGTTCTACAACCTGGTGCCCGACCTCACGGTGCGTGAGAACATCGAGGTCTGCCAATACCTGTCCAAGAACCCGCTGCCCATAGACGACCTGCTCCACTCACTGGGGCTTTGGGAGCATCGCGCGAAGTTTCCCAATCAGGTCTCCGGCGGCCAGCAGCAGCGCTGCGCAATCGGCCGCGCGCTGGTCAAGAACCCCAGCCTGCTGCTCTGCGACGAGCCCACCGGCGCGCTTGACTATCACACGTCGAAAGAGATCCTCGAGCTGATGGAGCGCGTCAACCGCGAGTATGGCTCCACGATGATCATTGTTACGCACAACGACGCAATCCGCCACATGTCCCATCACATCCTGCGCCTCCGTGACGGCATGCTGTCGGAAGACGTCTACAACGAGCACCTGGTGCCCGCGCACGAGCTGACCTGGTAGGCGCGCATGTCACCGCTCAATAAGCGTCTCCCGCGCGACCTCCGCAACAACTTAGGAAAGTACCTTGGCATTTTCCTGCTGTTCCTGTTTGCCATCGCCATGGGTGCGGGTTATCTCTCGGCTTCGCACAGCATCCAGGTCATACAGGACGGCTTGCACGAGCGCGCGCATGTCGAGGACTTTCACTTTGCCACGCAGTTCGAGGCGGCCAAGAGCTCGCTCGAGGCCGTTGAAGCGAAGGGTTGCACCGTCTACAAGGACTTTACTGCCGATGTCCCCCTTCATGTGGATGGTGACGACCGTGCGATGAACTGCCGCCTGATCAACCAGGATGTCCGTCGGGAGGTCAACCAAGGCTACTACTTCGAGGGTCGCGAGCCTAAGGCCGTCGACGAGATTGCGACGGACCGCGTATGGTGTAAGAACAACAACGTGCAGGTAGGCGATGTCGTTACGGTCAACGAGCGCCGGGTGACCGTTGTGGGCATATGCTCGGTTTCAGACTACGAATGCCTGATGGAGAAGAACACCGACATGCTGTTCAACTCCACCACCTTTACGATTGCGCTGGTCACGCCCGAGGGATTCCAGGCGATTGCTGGCGGCAAGAAGGACTACCGCTACGACGTGGTACTCGACGACCGCTCCATGGACTTGGTGGCACGCACCTCCTTCGAGGAGGATACGGCGGAGGTGCTGGCCGAGCACGGCGAGGTGCTGACCGACCTGGTTGACGTCGATTCGAACATGGCTATCTTCTTTGCCACCGACGACGTGGAGAGCGATCAGGTCATGTGGCAGGTGTTGGTGGGCCTGCTCGTGGTCATCATGGCCTTCGTCTTTGTGGTGCTGACCAACGCTACCATCGAGCAGGAATCAGCCGTTATTGGCACGCTGCTTGCCTCGGGTTACCGCAAGCGCGAGATCATTGGCCACTATATGGTGCTGCCCACGCTCATTGGCGTGTTGGGCTGCGTGGCGGGCAACTTCCTGGGACTCACCTATATGAGTACTCCCATGCAGGAGCTTTACTACAGTTCGTACAGCCTGCCTCCCTATGAGTATCATTTCAGCCCTCAGGTGTTCGTATTTACCACGGTCATCCCGTTTTTGCTCCTTGAGGTTGTCACGCTCGTTGGCCTTATGCGCAAGCTGCGCTTTACGCCGCTGGCCTTCTTACGCAAGGAGATTGCCAACCGCAGCCGTCGCACCACGCTGCCGCTGCCCGAGCGCCTTCCCTTTGTGCGTCGCTTCCAGCTTCGCGTGTTCCTACGCAATCTTAGTCACTTTGTGGTGCTGTTCTTTGGCATCTCGTTCTGCAGTCTGTTTCTGCTCTTCGGCCTTTGCATGATGCCACTGGTTAACCACTACACCGAGCTGCTGCGCAGCGACGTGGTGGCGCATCACGTCTATCTGCTGAAGGCGCCGCTCGAGCTTGAGGGAACTCCCGAGCAGCGCGCGGCCTATGCGGCGGTGGAGAGCCTGCTTGAGACTGACGACCCCATGAATGACTTGGGGTTTGTGGGCTATGCGCGTCTGTTGCTGCGCGCCATGGACCTCGACGGGGATGCCCATCCCGTCAATACCATCGATAACGGGGCTGAGCGCATCGCACAGGCGGAGAAGTTCTCGGCAGCGTCGTTTGAGGTGCCCCGCGCGATTACCGATAGCATGGAACCCATCACTGCCTACGGGATTCAGCAGGACTCGCGTTACTGGCGTGATATGGACGTGAGTGGCGGTGCGGTTGTCATAGGGGCAGGCCTGTCGCAGAAATGTCGGATTGAGCCGGGGCAGATCATCCACCTTACGGACAAGTACACCAACAAGACCTACGACCTAACGGTGAGCAACGTGTGGGGCAGCTCGGCCAACATGAACGTCTACCTTGAGATGGGCGCTCTGAACAAGCTGCTCGACGAGGATCCCGACCACTTCAACGGCTACGCGTCAGACGAGGAGCTGGACATCGACCAGCGCTATCTGGCCACCGACATCACTCCGGAGGCCATGAGCTCATCGGCCGACCAGATGCAGGAATCGTTTGGCGACATGATGGGCATGGTGGTGGCCTTTGCCATTCCGGTGTATCTGATCCTGGTGTACCTGCTGACCAAGACGGTGATCGACCGCTCGAGCCGCTACATCAGCTACATGAAGGTCTTTGGGTACCACAATGGCGAAATAAGCCGCCTCTACGTACGTGCCATCACGGTGACCGTGCTTGTGTCACTTGTTGCGAGCCTGCCGTTCGTGCTGTGGCTGGTGAAGTTCTTCGTGAGCTTTGTCATGGACCGCTACTCGGGCAACCTCGAGATCTGGGTGCCTGCAAGCCTGTTGGCCGAGGTGGTGGCTATTGGTGCGGTGGCCTATGCGGCCGTTGCCGTGGTGCACATCTGGCGCATCCGGCGCGTGAGTCTGGCCGAGGCTATGAAGGTGCAGGAGTAAGCCAGACACCAGGTGTGCATTGGGGGCAATTAGGGGACACGCCCCCTAATTGCCCCCATCCTTGCCGGTGTAGACCACAACGGTTCCCGCCACAATGAGCGCCAGCGCAACGACAACCGACGCCAGCTGGCTGCCCTGCAAGCGCTCACCCAAGAAGATGGTTGAGAAGATGACGCCAAACACGGGAATGAGGAACTCGAACATGGCCACGCGTGAGACGGGGTTGTGCTTGAGCAGAAGCGACCACAGCGAGTAGGCGATAGCCGAGAGCGCCGCAAGGTAGAGCAGAACTGCCGCTGCGGCAGGGGAGGGCACGCTCAGGCGCGCGCCAAAGAGCAGGCCCAGGGCAGACAAGGTGAGTCCGCCCACCACAAACTGCCAGCCAGCAAGCATTACAGGGTCTCGGTTAGCGCCATAATCCCTGATGAGGCAGGCGGAAAACGCCACGGCGATGAGCGAGGCAAGTACCAGGCCTTCGCCGCGCAGGGTGAAGGCGCCCACGCTTCCGCCTCCGCGCAGGACCACCAATGCCACACCCGCAAACCCCAGCAGGCAGCCGCAGAGCTTGCGCAGCGTGAGCTTCTCCTGCTTGAAGACCAGAGCAGCCACGACGATGCCTATGAAGGTCGAGGTCCCCTCTATGAGCGAGGCGTTTATGCCTTGCACGTGAGCAAGGCCCAGGTAGAAGGGGGCGTACTGGAGCGTGGTCTGGCAGAGGCTGAGCAGGGCGATGGGGACCAGGTCATCGCGCGTGGGCAAGGCGAGCTTGCCTCTGGCGATCGACACGCCCGCAATGACGAGCAACCCAGCGAGGGTGAAGCGCATGCCTGCGAACAGGATCTGCTGGGCCGGGTTGTCGGCGCTCACGTGAAAGAGCTGGTAGCCGAGCTTGACGAAGGCAAAGGCACTGCCCCAAAGCGCGCAGCTTATGCTGGCAAGGATGACGATGCCCCCAATGCTGGAAAGCCAAGTGCTACGTTGATCGCGCTGGTCGGGCATGGTGCTCCTTCATGTTCAGGTCCTGCGTGCACTTGCGTGCCAGTGGGAAGACCTCCCTTTGGCCTGTTGACTATCTCAGTGGGCAATTTGGGGACATGCCCTTTTTGCCCCGCGGGGCAAAAAGGGCATGTCCCCAAATTGCCCCTCAAATGGAAGCACCCATTGTAGTCCACGGGTGCTGCTTGCCTAGCTTGCGTCACATATGTCTTGTTGTCAGTTTCGGGTTGCGTGCGCCCGCGCGCATTGGCCTGCGTGGTACGGTAAATGGCGAACCGACGTGCTGCTATCAAGGGAGCTCTCGTGATAAAGCTTGTGATGACCGATCTTGACGACACGCTCATTGCGCATGGTCTGCCGCGTGCCACCGATCATGCCATAGCCGGTGTACAGGCCATGATTGCCGCGGGGCTGCATTTTGGCCCGGTTTCGGGGCGCATCCCCAACGACATGGGCTGGATGTTTGACCATCATAAGGAGTGCTACGCCACGGGCGCCTACTGCAACGGGCAGATGGTCTACGTGGATGGCGAGCTGGTGCATGCCGAGCCGCTCAGCGGTGAAGAGCTTAACCGTCTGGCTGCGGTTTTGGCCGATACGGGACGTGCCATCCTCACGATGTTCGACGTGTGGGAGGGCGACATCAACACCGCGGGATACTTTGTGAGCCCCGATGCGGCTCATGCTGAGCGGATGCTGTCGCGCTTTGGTGCGGCAAAGCGTTGGGTGAAGCGGCTCGACGAGCCGACCTACCTCAAGGCCAACATTCACGTGGAGGGTACGCGTGAGGAGCAGACCCAGGTGCGCGACATGCTGCGTGACGAGTTCCCCACGATGGACTTCGTCTTCCCCAGCAACTTTGCCCCCTTGCTCGACATCCTACCGCACGGGTGGAACAAGGGCAGCGCCGTTAAGGTGATTGCGCGCGAGCTGGGCATCACGCTCGACGAGGTGGCGACCTTCGGCGACTCTGAGAATGACCTTTCTATGATCGAGGCAGTCCCCAATGCGGTTGCCATGGGAAATGCGAGCGATCTGATCAAGCGTGCCGCACGCTGGGAAATTGGTGCCAGCGCAGACGACGCTGAAGCAGATGCGCTCTTCGACATTGCAGCCGCCGCCAAGACTGGTTCGATGCCTTCGTTCATGCGCGATTAGGAGTGACCCATGGAGACAGCGGAAGCCCTTCCCCCCGAGCATCGGATTGCGGATCGCGAAAGATGGACGCGCATTGCCATGGTGACTGCCCTGGTAGTGAGCGTGGCGTTCTATGCGATGACCATCGTGCGCAACAACTACACCTTGTGGAACCCTGAGTTCCTTGCCGTCGAGCTTGTGGTGGCCTTCATCTCGTCGATGCTTGCCAACTTTGCCATGAACGGGCTTGAGGAGCGGGGTGCCGCATGGGCGCGGACCTACATTAGATCGGGCAAGGGCCTGCTGTTCCGCATTCTTTCTGCGCTGCCGGCATGTGCCGTTCGTGCGGCCATCATGGTTGCCTGCCTGTCGATTGTCAATGCGACCGCCGTGCCCATGGTCCTGTTCCGCGAGACCGTGAATATGCCGCTGGTTGCCATCATCATTCGCTTCCTCGCCGACATCCCGCAAGGCCTGTTCCTCTGCCTCGTGGTGTATCTGGTCTTCATGAGGCCCAAGCAAGACGCAGCCTAATTGCCCGGCGCTCCGTCTCGGAGTCGCACATGCGTGTGCCATGGGGTCGGTTCTCGCGGCACATCCGTGTGCGAAAACACATATGCCATATGTGTTTTCGCACACGGATGTGCCGCGAGAACCGACCCCATGGCACACGCATGTGCGACTCCGAGACGGGCGCGCCTTCGTTACAACACAAAAGAGAGCACGCCATAGGGGGGATGCGTGCTCTCTGCTATGGGGACTATGCCCGCTTCCTTTTTGAGGGGGAGAGGGTCCCTCTGAGGAAGTTAACTACAGTTTACTTGTATTCTCCTAGAGTGCAAGGGGTAATTTGAAAAAAGTTTGACTTGGGTAATTTGTTGTAGATCCCAGGGTTTCTCCCTGTCTTCCGCTGAACGTACGGAAACCTTGCTCAACTGCGCAAACAGATGTAAAACTGTCTGATTGCTGATAGAATATCCATCACGAATGTCACGTATTGTGCACGAAGGTCACAGGCTTTTCGTGTTCATTGGGAATAATTGAATAGTAGGAGAACTGCGTTTTCTTGCCTTGGTACAACCGAGCAGAAACAAAGACAATACGGAGCACTTACTCACAGTAGCGAACGAGCCTCTGAGGAATCAGGAGAAGGAGGTGGCAGCCATGGCAAACACAGTACGGGAGCGCGTGTCCAGTCGCATCGATTCGGCAAAGGTGCGCGAGCATTATCTGGCATTGCTCGCGTGCATTGCGCTTATAGTTGCGGGCGGTGTAGCCCTTATAGTCCGGCAGCGGGGCTTCGCCATGACGCACCAGGAGACCATCCTCGACTGCCATTACGAAGGCGTCGCGGCACATACCCATACATCAGACTGCTACGACAAAAGCGGGACGCTGATCTGCCCGCTGCCTGAGCGTGCGCTACATGTGCATGATGACTCCTGCTACACCGAGGAGCAGGTGCTGGTCTGCGGGCTCGAAGAGGGCGAAGACCATACGCACACCGACGAGTGCTACGAGACGCAGCGTACGCTCACCTGCGGGCAGGAAGAGGTAACCGAAGAGCATGTGCACGGACCTGGCTGCTTCAAGACGGTCACGGTCCGCGACAGCGATGGCGCCATCATAAGCGAAGAAGAGGCGGCAGCCCTTGAGGCGGCTCCCGCTCCCCTCGTCATGTCCGAGGAACCCCAGGTCTTTGAGGAAGTTATCAAAGACGCCAATGACCAGCCGCTCATTAAGGTACACGTAGAAGCTCCGGCAGGAGCGTTTCCCGTGGGCACCACAATGAAGGTCAAGATGGTTGACTCCTCTGAGGTTGAGCAGGCGGTAACCGATGCTGTTGCCAAGACCAACAACGGGTCAGTCACGCAGATTCAATCGGTCGACATCACGTTCTACGATCCCTATGACGCCGAGATTGAGCCGGCCAAAGAAATATCCGTCACGCTCGCATCGGCTCTCATCGCAGAAAACGAGAGCCCGATGATTGTCCACATTGACAACGAGGGCAAGGCCGACGTTGTCAACACGCTGACCGAGGAGCAGCTCCGCGAGCGTAACGAGAGCGCAGCCGCAGATGAGCTC